>MNYI01000138.1 GCA_001873945.1 Candidatus Desantisbacteria bacterium CG2_30_40_21 | reverse complement strand
ACCGGGGACAGCACCCGTTTTTTATCCTTTTCGAGGTTTTCCTATCGCTTTTGGTCTTAATGTTCGTCCCAATAATTCTTCTAACCTTGTCGCAAAGGTTTCATCTCCTGCAGGACGACCCGTAGGGGGAAAATGGGGACAGCGCCCTATTTTCTCCAACGATATATGCTGCCCCATCAGACTGAGAGGTTGAAGCAGTAACAACAATTGCGCCCTTCCCTTAAATTTAGATAGTTTTTAATAACTCTATCTCAATCATAAGCTCCTCTTTTACCCTTTCCCAGCTTATTCCATTATTGCTACTAATGTATGATCGGCTATAATTACGCCAATTATCCCTTGGTATCTGAACAATTGCACCAGAAGTAACCTTTAAGGTAATAATATTTATGCCTCGTTTTAGATGACTTGGCTTAAAACCAAATTTTGCAAATCGCATAAATTGATTATAAGTAATCCGACGACAAGGTATTTTTGGGAATTCATACTCATTGATTTTAATCAGTAAATCACCTTGATCATTGGGGGAAAATGGGGACAGCGCCCTATTTTCTCCAACGATATATGCTGCCCCATCAGACTGAGAGGTTGAAGCAGTAACAACAATTGCGCCCTTCCCTTAAATTTAGATAGTTTTTAATAACTCTATCTCAATCATAAGCTCCTCTTTTACCCTTTCCCAGCTTATTCCATTATTGCTACTAATGTATGATCGGCTATAATTACGCCAATTATCCCTTGGTATCTGAACAATTGCACCAGAAGTAACCTTTAAGGTAATAATATTTATGCCTCGTTTTAGATGACTTGGCTTAAAACCAAATTTTGCAAATCGCATAAATTGATTATAAGTAATCCGACGACAAGGTATTTTTGGGAATTCATACTCATTGATTTTAATCAGTAAATCACCTTGATCATTGGGGGAAAATGGGGACAGCGCCCTATTTTTAGAAGAAAAAATAGGGCGCTGTCCCCATTTTCCCCCATCCTTTGTAAATAAAAGTATATCAAAAGGCAAGGCAGGTAATGCCTCTTTTATAAGTACTATCTCTTTAAATCTACGGTGTAGTTTAAGATTAATTCCTTCTGCCATTATTAGAAAGTCTATGTCTGAGGATGGTTTTATTCTATTTTTTACATAGGAGCCAAATAAAATTATCCCTAAAATATTAAAAGGAAATCTTGTTTTATTTAATCCTTTTATCAATCCTTCTAACTCCACTTTTTCCTCCAAAATTACTGAAATTTCTCACTCAGAGGGAAAATAGGGTGCTGTCCCCGGTTTTCATCAATACCCCATAGTTTTCAACACCCATTTTAAGACAATATCTGCATGGGTAATAGCCATTCTACAGAATCTCTCGTTATTAACAGCATGACCTTCCATGTCTGCTGCAGACTTTGCAGCAATAATAATATCCTCCGGCACCTGAATTGTATTTTTTAATTCATGAATAAGCCCTGTAATGCTTGATTTGGTAAAGCTTTTTCCATAATATTCCAGCACTGCTTTTAGCCCGCATTCTATGGAATTTCTGGCGCGCCCAAAAGCCCATTCATAGTTTTTAGTTTCAAGATTTGCTCTGGCTGTTTCAATGGCTTGTTCTGCCTGATCAAGAAGTTCACCGCTTTTTGTCATTTTTTTATTCCTCCTGCAATAATATCGTGAGCATTCAGGTTATTACCGATTACTGATCACCGATAACCCTGCCTCAATAAGTCTATCAAGCCTTTCCTGACTTGTTGCTTCCACATACATTCGGGTCAATGGCTCTGTGGCTGATTGTCTGATTACTATCCAGCTTCCATCGGATAGAAAAAATTTATTATCCTTGATATCTGTTACCCGTAAATCACCAAACACCTCTATTGGATGATGCCTTAACGATTCTAATAGCACGCCCCTTTCATCTTCTGAAAGGCAAATATCCAATCGTTTGCTAAAAAAATTCCCAAACTCAAGCGACAATTTCTCAAGGATACCCTTGATATTTTCTTGCTGGGATGCCACCATCTCTGTGGTCAACAAACAGCCGAGAATACCATCTTTTTCAGGCACATGACCAGCAATAGTCAACCCGCCTGATTCCTCTCCACCAAGAAGCATGTTTTCCTTTCTCATTATCTCAGCTACATGCCTGAAACCAACATTGACTTCCCGGCACAGTACCTTATATTTTCTGGCAATGGCATCTACCAGATGGGTAGTGGTGATTGTTTTGACAATACCCCCTACGCATCCACGGCTTTTGAGCATATAATAAACCAGAAGGGCAATCATCTGATTTGATGAAATATAGCTACCATCACTATCAATTACCCCGAATCGATCTGCATCCCCATCAGTAGCAAGTCCAAGATGAGAAGAAGAGGATACAACCAGCCGGGAAAGTTCTTGCAATGAATCCTCATTAGGCTCTGGAGACCTTCCGCCAAAGGAGGGATCACGATTGGTATGTATGGATACAACATGGCATCCGGCAGAGGTCAGGATATTGCCAAGATATTCTATTGCACACCCAAACATGGGATCAATTGCCACAGATAATCCTGCTTTCTTGATTAGCTCCATATTAATAAGGGTTTTCATGTGTTCAAGGTATTTTTCTGCAGGCTCAATGGGCAAGATAACACCAGATGCAATCCCTTGTTGATAGGTTATCCTTTTAATCATGGACTGTTGCAAGGTATTTGCTTGATTGGTAATCCACGCATCAGCCTCTTTTGAGGCAGAACCACCATGAGAGGCGTTAAACTTTAGTCCGCTATACTCAGGAGGGTTATGGCTGGCAGTAATCATTATCCCTGCAGACGCCCCTCTCCTGACTATCTCATAGGCAATCACCGGCGTAGGGGTTGGCTGAGGGCTAAAAAAAACATTTAATTGATTGCCAGCCAGCACCTCTGCCACGCATCTGGCAAATTCATCAGAGAGCCTTCGACAATCATATCCTACAACTACACCCTGAGTCTGCCCCTGTTGTTTCAAATAATCAGCAATTGCCTGAGCAAGAAACGATATATTATCCTCGGTAACTTCTTTACCAATTATTGCTCGCCAGCCCGATGGGCTTAAATGTATGCCACGCATTAGTCACTACCCTCAAAGAAAAGAAAAAAGTATCTATTCCCTTCCCTCTTCCCTCTTCCCTCTTCCCTCTTCCCTTTTCACTTTTCACTTTTCACTTTTCACTTTTCACTTTCTCACTGCTTAATCCTTCCCACATACTCATCTATCAATGCCTCTGCCCTTTCCATGCTGCTGCTTTCTGCATATAGATGAAAACTTGCCTCATTCTGATCAGGCAAAAGCAATATCCAGTCCTGACCATGATATATTTTAACCCCATCTATTAATTCTACGGGCTTATCTGTTGTTTTCTCAATCAATTGTCTCATCATCGTTCCCTTCATCTCCCATGAACAATAGACGGTTCGATGGCTGACAAAAAACGGCGGGATACCTGCCACAATATCCCCAAGCCTTTTATCTGTTTTTGACAATAATTCAAGTATCTTTACCACCGCAAACATCCCATCAAATATTTGACGGAATTTAGGGAAAATAAAGCCGCCATTTCCATCACCCACCAAGAATGGCTCTTTTTCCTCACAAATACCCCTGCTGGTTGTTTTTGTTCTCTTTACCCTGCCCGGCAGCATTTGATCAATGATTCGTGTAGTATTTATTGGTGTTCCTACTGTTGCCAGAGGAGAGATTTGGGCAACCATCTGGCACACAACAGCAAAGGCAATCTCTGGTGAGAGAATTTGTCCCTTTTCATCTACAAGGGATACCCTTTCTGCCTCCTGATCAAGAAGAAAACCAATATCTGCCCCAAGGGTTTGCACGATATTAGATAGTTGTTTCAAGGATTGATTCATCTTGGCTGGATTACTGATAAATTTTGTATTATCAAGATAGGCATTCAGGGAGATAACATCCCATCCAAATTCTCCCAGTATAGATGGAAATATGGTCGCAGCTGAACCAAAGCAGTAATCTATGACCACCTTAAAATTCTTCTTCAGATTAGGGCGATCTATGGCACTGAGAAATCCCTCGCGATAGCATTCCATAACCCTGTATGGAAATGACAATACCCCTGTTTCCTCTATCTTTGCCCGTCTAAAATCCTCCCTGAAGAATAGCTGTTCTATCCCTCTTTCCTTGGATATTGGAATATCAAGCCCTGTGGCATTAAAAAATTTTATATCCAACATCCTCGGGTCGTTGGATGCTCTTCTTACATGAATACCACCCTGATCCCCCAGTGTCCCGGCTTGATATCGGGCAACAGGCATGGGAAGTGCCCCTAAGTCCCAAACATTTGTGCCCACAGAAAGAATACCGGAGATTAATGCCCGATTGATCATTCGTGAAACCTTATGAGAATCACGGCTGGTTATCACTGTTGTATTGGGTGAATAGCTTGCCCCACAGGCAGCCCCGAGTTTGGCAACAAATTCCGGGGTAATCTCCATGTTTGCCAGACCAACAACCCCATTTGTTCCAAACAATGCCCTTCCCCATTTTTCTCCCCAGATAAGGCTTGAGGAAAGGGTTGCCCCTGCCTCAACCTGCTTAAACGGCCAGACCTTAACATTTGCCCGCAAAACAGAATTTTCTCCAATATTACACCCATCAGAGATCAATGCCCCTTCCTTGAGAATGGCATTTCTTCCGACAGTAACATTGCTTGCCACCACATTTTCGTTTAATTCACACCCAAGGGAGATAAATGTTCCGTCCCAGATAACAGAGTTGGTAATACGGGAATTCCCCTCAACAATGCAATTGTCACCAATAACGGTATTTACCAATTTTGCCCCTTCACCAATCCGACAATCGCTTCCAATGATTACACCATGCTCCAGATACACATTATCGGATAATTCCGTACCCTTTCCAACCCAAAGCGTCTTATCTTTTTTCATCCCATTAATATCTATGGAAACCTTACCGGATAGAATATCATAGTGTGCCAGTCGATATTCCTCCAGATTCCCAATATCCCGCCAGTAGCCAGAGGCAATATAGCCACACAATGCCCCCTCCTCTTTTAACAGATTTGGGAACAGGTTCTTGGCAAAATCAAACTCCTTATTCTCTGGAATATGCTTAAATGTTTCTGGCTCAAGAACATAAATACCAGTATTCACCGTATCGGAAAACACCTCTCCCCAGCCCGGCTTTTCCAAGAATCTTTCAACCCTTCCCTCGGGTGAGACGATAACAATACCATATTGGAGCGGGTTTTTTACCCGAGTCAGGGTAATGGTGGCTAAGGCATTTTTTTCCTGATGGAAATTGATGATATTTGAAAGGTTAAAATCTGTAAGCACATCACCACTGATGATAATAAACGGCTCATCTAAATATTCAACCGCATTCCTCACACTGCCGGCAGTGCCAAGATCCTCCACAGCAGTTACATACTCTATATGGACCCCAAATCTTTTTCCATTGTCAAAATAATCTTGAATAATTTCAGGCTGATAATAAAGAATAGCCACAATTTCTGTAATATTATGTGCATTTAATAACCGCACAATATGTTCCATGATAGGCTTGTTAGCCACAGGCACCATTGGTTTTGGAATATTGCAGGTCAATGGTCTCATCCTCGTACCAAAGCCACCAGCCATAATTACTGCTTTCATCGTTCTGCCTCCTTTTATAGGTCATAACCTATTACACTATTTGATAGTCTCGCAAACTCTTCCAGACTCAATGTTTCCCCCCTTCGAGAGGGGATAATTCCTGCTCTTTGAAGGGTTACTTCTGCCTGTTCACCCAATACCGGAAACAGGGCATTCCTCAGCGTCTTTCTCCTCTGCCCAAATGCAGCACGACTCAATTGAAAAAACATAACCTCATCCCTTACCTGAACCGGTGGGGTATTGAGTGGATATAACCTTAATATAGCAGAATCCACCTGTGGTTGTGGAAAAAAACATCCATGAGAAACTCGTCTTACCCTTTCCACCCGGCTATGATAATTAACAAAAATAGAAAACGAACCATATTCTTTATGTCCGGGTTCAGATAATATCCTCATACCAACCTCATGCTGCATCATAAGTATTATCAGAGAGATATGTTCCTTTGCTTCCAGCAGCATGGTAATTATCGGGGTAGTAATATAATAAGGAAGGTTAGCCACAACCTTTAATTTTCCGCCTGATGCCAACTGTTTTATATCAATGGTCAAGGCATCTGCCTGAATATACCTGATATTAGAAAATTCCTTGAGTTCATCCTGAAGGGCTGTCATTAAACCCCTGGAAAATTCACAGGCAAAAACTTCTTGCACCCTTGCTGCCAGCTCACGGGTGACTATTCCAGTACCTGAACCAATTTCAAGAACAACATCATCATCCCTCAGATCAGCAGCCTCAATAATGCTTTTAACCACAGGTTCATTTATCAGAAAGTTTTGTCCCAATCTCTTGTCAGGCATTAGATTAAACCGTCTGAGTGTCTCTCTACAATTAGCCTCAATCCCCACTCGTTCACCTCAAATATATTGTATTACCATTTTTGGGCATTGTCAACTTATTTTACGAACAGGCTTTCTTTAATTCCGCAACAAATTGTGAGATTTTTTCAACCATGTCTGATTCGCTTAAATGTTTGGTAATCAAAGAGATAATTGCACTGCCAACAATGGCTGCATCTGCGATTGAGCTTATTTGAGCTACATGCTCTGGCAGGGATATGCCAAAACCAACACCAATGGGTTTTTGGGTAATAAGTCGTTGTTGTCGAATATATTCACCGATATTTTCAGTTACTTTTTCCCTCATCCCTGTTATTCCGGTTACAGGGACAAAATAGATAAATCCTGTAGAATGTTGACTAATCAATCGCATCCTCTCTGGCGTGCTGGTTGGAGCAATCAAAAAAATGCAGGATAATTCTACATCCTTGGCTGCTTTTTCTAAAGGAAAAGCCTCTTCAGGTGGTAAATCCGGTACAATCACACCATCAACACCAGCTGCTTTTGCATCACAGACAAATCTTTCTAATCCATAAACAAAGATAGGGTTGTAATAAGTCATCAAGACAAGAGGGACCTGAGTATGCTGCCGCAGATTGCTTACCAATGAAAGAACTGTTGTTAATGATACACCATTTTTAAGGGCTTCTTCTGAAGCCAATTGAATTATTGGCCCATCAGCTATTGGGTCAGAAAATGGTACACCCAATTCAATGATATCTGCCCCTGCCTTTTCAAATCCCAGGACAAGCTTAGCCGTAGTTTCAATATCAGGATACCCGGTCATAAGATACGGGATCAAGGCAGTCTCTTTTTTCCCCCGTAACCTGATAAATGTTTCGTCAATTCTATTCATCTTGCCTCCTGCTACAAATATTCCCCATCGTTCAATTATTAATTATTTTATAACTACTCACCACAAAGGCACGAAAACACAAAAAGTTGATAAGTTGAATAGTTGATGGGTTGATAAGTGGATGAATTGATAGGAAATGTTTATGAATTATGAATCTGTGTTCCTTTACCCTATAAACTCATCAACCTATCAACCTATCAACTTATGTGTTCTCCGTGGTGAATTATTTTACCTGAGTAGTTACGAGTCAAGAAAAAATAAGTTGTACACCAAGAGTCACTGAG
>MNYI01000242.1 GCA_001873945.1 Candidatus Desantisbacteria bacterium CG2_30_40_21 | reverse complement strand
TTTTGATGTCCGAAATCTTTTATTAATCTAACCCAACACGACACTATTTTATACTCAAGTGGGGCATAAATTGCGATTTTTCTCGGGGTGAGGATTAATCAAGGAGAGCAATGGCGCGCAAGGTGAGCAATAGTGTACTATTGCGAACCTGAACAACACAGCTATCGTTGATTAAGACCAGCGAAAAACGCAATTTATGCTCCACTTGAGTATATAATAGACAATTAGGAAACAATATGAATGTTTTGGCAAAAAATGAATTGGATGCTATTTGCGAATTGAAGAATAGTATTGATAAGCATTATAGGTTTTTTTGGATGAAGCTTTTTGGATCAAAGGCAAGAGGCGATGCAAATAAAGAATCAGATGTGGATGTCTGTATTGTATTGGAGGAAACTAACTGGAAGATTGAAAGAGAGATATATGAGTTGTGTTTTGAAATAGGATTGAAATATGACATTCTCTTGTCTCCTGTGGTTTTTTCTAAGGATGAGATTAGTAATAGGCTAACAATGGTTACACCATTTTATCGAGTTATGGAAAGAGAGGGGATAGCTATATGAGAGAAGAGATTACTGCCTTGGCAAGATATAGACTTCAGGAAGCCTATGAAAGTTTGGAAGAAGCAGATATCCTCTTAAAAGAGAAGAAAACAAGGGGTGCTATGAACAGGGTTTACTACTCAATGTTTTATGCAGCTCTTGCCTTATTAGCGACTAAACAACTTGAGGCTTCCAAACATTCAGGAGTTATTTCTCTCTTTCATAAGGAATTTGTAAAACATCAAATCTTTCCAAAAGATATAGCAAAATTTCTGGATGTAGCCTTTGATCTAAGGAACAAATGCGATTATAAAGATTTTGTAATCATAAAGGAAGAACATGTTGAGGAATTACTGAATGAGGCGAAGTGTTTTGTAGAGAGATCAGGACAATTATTAGATAAGCTTTTGGAAACTAATTAAATTAGGAGGATGTGAAATGATTATTGTATTAAGACCAGATGCTACGACTGAACAGATTGAACGTATTGTCAATAAGCTTACCGATCTTGAGATGAAAACTTTTGTTACAAGTGGGATAGAGCGGACAATTATTGGGGTAATTGGAGATGATAGAAAATTGTCCATGTGTCCTATTGAAGCCATTCCCGGGGTAGAAAAAATTATGCCGATATTAAAACCATTTAAGATGGCTTCTCGTGATTTTCGGGCACAAAGGACTATTATCAAGGTAGGGGATGTGGTTATTGGAGATAATCAGATTGTGCTGATAGCTGGCCCATGCTCTGTTGAGTCAAGGGAGCAGATAATAGAGACTGCTAAGGCTGTAAAGGCAGCCGGGGCATCTATGCTACGGGGTGGGGCATACAAGCCGCGGACATCACCCTATGCCTTTCAGGGATTAGGCGAGGAAGGGCTCAAGTATCTTGCTGAGGCAAGAGATGTTACCGGACTTCCTGTTGTTACTGAGCTTATGGATACTAAGGATACAGAACTTGTAGCAGAGTATGCGGATATTATTCAGATAGGTGCCAGAAATATGCAGAATTTTAGCTTATTAAAGGCAGTTGGATGTGTTTCAAAACCTATATTATTAAAACGGGGTCATGCTGCTACGATAAATGAATGGCTAATGTCTGCAGAGTATATTATGCATGCCGGCAACCAGCAGGTTATCCTGTGTGAACGAGGGATAAGAACATTTGAAACTGCTACAAGAAATACCCTTGACCTGTCTGCAGTGCCGGTGGTTAAAGAATTGAGTCACCTGCCGATTATAGTTGACCCAAGTCATGGTGGCGGCAAAAGATCATTGGTTGCCCCGCTTTCTAAGGCAGCAGTTGCCTGCGGAACAGATGGGCTGGCTATTGAGGTTCACTTAAATCCTGAAGAGGCACTCTCTGATGGAGAGCAATCTTTATTGCCGCAAGATTTTGAGGTGCTGGTTCGTGAACTGAAGATAGTAGCTAAGGCAGTTGGAAGGAGGATATAAGATGTTACCGGATACACTTGGTCATTTTGTTATATCAGATGAATTATTTTTTGGTGGCAGGTTTGTTCCAGAAACATTGATGTCAGCCCTTCTGGAGTTGGAAAATACCTACCTTAAGGCAAAGAAAGACTGTGAATTTCAAAAAGAACTGGCATATTATCTTCAATCATATGCCGGCAGGCCAACCTCGTTGTATCTGGCTCAAAGGCTTACAAAAAAACTTGGCGGGGCAAAAATATATCTTAAACGAGAAGACCTCCTGCACACAGGGGCACATAAAATTAATAATACCCTTGGTCAGGCACTTTTGACAAAGCAGATGGGAAAGCCGCGGGTAATAGCTGAGACAGGGGCAGGACAGCATGGAGTAGCTACAGCAACAGCTGCGGCTATGTTTGGTCTGGAGTGTGAGGTTTACATGGGATGCGAGGATATTGAACGGCAGGCGTTGAATGTTTTCAGAATGAAGTTGCTTGGAGCAAAGGTTAATCCGGTTGATTCAGGCAGTAAAACCCTGAAGGATGCAATTAATGAGGCACTCCGTGATTGGGTCACGAATGTTCGCACAACCCATTACATTATTGGCTCTGTGGTTGGACCACACCCGTATCCCATGATGGTGCGGGATTTTCAATCTGTAATTGGACTTGAATCAAAGAAACAAATATTAGAGTTAGAGGGCAGGCTTCCTGATTGTCTTGTTGCTTGTGTTGGTGGCGGAAGCAATTCCATGGGGCTTTTTTATCCATTTCACGATGAGAATAATGTGAAGTTTATAGGGGTAGAGGCAGCAGGTGAAGGGATTGAGACTGGAAAGCATTCTGCTTCGCTTGGCAAGGGAAGTGTTGGCAGTCTGCATGGAAACCTCTCCTATGTGCTTCAGGATGCAAATGGTCAGATAATACCAACCCATTCTGTTTCAGCTGGACTGGATTATCCGGGTGTTGGACCAGAGCATAGCTATTATAAGGATACAGGCAGAGCAGAGTATGTGTCTGTAACAGATACAGAAGCTCTGGAAAGTTTTCATCTTTTGGCATTAACCGAAGGTATAATCCCTGCCCTTGAATCTGCTCACGCCATTGCCTATGCAGTTAAACTCGCTCCAACTATGGATAAAGATAAGATTATCATTGTCTGCCTTTCAGGTAGGGGGGATAAGGATGTTCAGACTGTGTCGAAGATATTAGAGGTGGGGTAATTACTTAGGTTTATGGTTCAAATGCTGTTCACATTTCCTTGCCAGATACCATATGTATACTTAAGTGGGGCATAACGCTCTTGGCAAAACAAAAGATGGACGCTATCTTTCAGTATTTTTTATAAAAAAGATTAATAATAAAGCCTTAATTATAACAGCAAGGGATATGAACCAACATGAACGGAGGAGATATGAAAAAAAGTGAAGATAGGGAAATGACTATACTCAAGTGGGGCATAAATTGCGATTTTTTGGTAAGGATTAATCAAGGAGAGCAAGGCGACCATGTCGCCGTTTAGATACTACGGCATCACGGATGACTTGGTCAAGATGAAGATTTTAGGGTTTGTGGTTTTGGAGTGCGGTGGCTTGCCACTCCTTTTTAAGACAATGAAAAGGCTTTTAGGAATTGTAGATGAATTTGTAAGGAGGTTATAAAAATGCAGGCGATTGAATATTATGCTGATGTGCTATCGGATGGACATATTTCGTTACCTCAAAGGGCTGTGGAGGAATTGTGTTTATCAAAGGGCAAAAAGGTAAAAGTAATTTTATTGAGTGAATGGTTAAATGAGTCAACTAAAGAAGATGAAAATTCTAAATTAAGGGATAAAATGGAAAAGCTCAAGAGAAAAGAAATTTCGTTTGCTGAACTTTCAGTCTGTGGAATATGGGCTGACCGTGAGGATATGAAAGAGAGTGTAGGGTGGGTAAATCAGTTACGGGCAGATGTCAATGAGCGTCAAAGGAGATTAGGACTTGAATAAAAACTTACTTGAGACAACTATTCTTATCAACTATTTTCGAAAGACACAAAAGGCAATTGATTATCTGGATAGCCTTTATATTAAAGGAAATGTGATTCTTGTGCCTCAAATAGTTAGTGCAGAACTTTTCTTTGGCTGTCGCAATATTCAGGAGGAGAGAGAAATTGAAGATTTTTTATCAAACTATTGTGTTACAACAAATATTTCTTTAGAAACAATGAAAAAGAGTGCTGAGTTAAAACGCACATATGGAAAATCATACGAATGTGGCTTGATAGATATGCTAATCGCTTCAACAGCACTGATAGAGAATGCTGAATTGGTAACCATTAATATTAAACATTTTCAAATGATCAAGGGGCTTTCTATAATAAAACCGTATTGATGTAGAAGACATAAAATAAAAATGGAGGAAAAAAGATGAAGAAGATTTTAGGAGCAATTGGAGTTTTTGTGGTTTTGGTTTTGGGGCTTGGAGTAAATGGATGGTGTCAGGAGGATATGGCAAAATACCTTAATGCCAGGCTACCATTCATTGAGAATCAAGGGCAGGCAGGAGAAGGGATAGCCTTCTATGCCCAGACATTCTTTGGCAAGGTGGGCATAACAAAGGAGGGTGAGATTCTCTATCACCTGTCAGAACACAAGGCACAGAACACAAGGCACAGAACACAGGGACCAGACACCAAACATCAGACACCAGACACCAGAGGAATAGTCCTTTCGGAAAGCCTGATTGGGGCAAAAGACTTCCAGATAGAGGGAAGGGAAAGGGCAGAGACAGGGGTCAACTACTTTATTGGAGGAAAAGAGAACTGGAGAAGCGGAGTCCCCTCTTATAATATTGTCAGCCTTGGTGAGGTCTATCCAAAAACTACTGCTTTCCTTAAGGCTTATGGTAATAATGTAGAAAAGCTCTTTTGTATTGAAAAGGAAGGGGACCCTAAAAATATAATACTTGAGATTGAAGGTGCGGAAAATGCGACTATAGAGCCTTCTGGGGACCTGCTCTTAAAGACAGAATTAGGCGATGTATCCTTCAAAAAACCCTTTGCCTATCAGGATATAGAAGGAGAAAAAAAGAGATACCTATAAAATACAATCTCCTTTCTGGAAAAAATATTACCTACACCTTTGATGTTGCAGATTACAGCCCAGATTACCAACTCATCATAGACCCGGTTGTCTATTCCACCTTTGTTGGTGGAAGTAATCGTGATGGGGGGCTTTCTATCGCCCTTGATTCCTCAAATAATGCCTACATTACAGGATGGACAGGTTCATCCGACTTTCCCTTAACCCCTGGCGCCTATGATACAAGCCATAACGGAGAAAATGAGGATGCCTTTGTCTTTAAGCTATCCCTGCACACCAACCCTACCTACATTGGTAAAGATACAAATAGAAGATCAAGGAGGCAATGAGATTGGCACAAAGACATTAACTACGGATGGCACACTTACCCTTTACTTAAGAGGATATGATGGAAGTAATACCTTCATTAGCTATATTCCAGGCACATGGACAATTCTTGGTGGGATTGGGACACTCAGCCAATCCTATGGCACATCCACTATCTTTAATCCAACAAAGGTTGGAATTGGCACAATCACAGTAACAGATGGCTCGCATACCGACACAACAGAGGTAATCACAGTTCTACATGGAGCAGCAGCATTACTAATCCTTTCTCCACAAACAGCAACCTTAACAGCAGATGGAACACAAACCTACACAGGCACAGCCATAGATGCTGATGGCAACCAATGGGATGCTACACCAGATATTACATTTACTGCCCAAAAAGGCACATTCACCAATAACATCTACGCTCCAAAGGAAACAGGCACATGGACAATCACTGGCACATACTTAAGCCTTAGTGCCACAGCAACGGTTGTTGTAACTACTGGGGAGCCTGCAACAATAACCCTTACTCTCCCACAAACAACTACAACCAATGCTACCTTTACCTTAACAGTAAGTTTAACCGATGCTAAAGGGAACCCTTGTAATGGAACAATCGCCTTAAGCAATACCACAAACTCCATATCACCAACAACAATTTTACTAACCAATGGAACTTGGACAGGCCAAGCAACCATCACAAGATTACTAAATGGCGGAATAGATACAATAACAGCGACATACCAAACAATAAGCAAAAGTGCAACAATTACAGTTTATATAACCCCTGGTGGAACACAAACAATTGGAAGCAATTATGGAACAATAACCCTTATTGAAACAGGAAGCATAACAGAGGACTTCTATGTAACCATTAAAGATGCAAAGGGTTAGGTTACAACAAAAGAAGGAAATATCGGTATCTGCATTGATGCAAGAATAATCGGAGCATCTGGAATAGAGTTTCATGGGAGCTTTACAATCCTTGTGGCTATTCCATACAGTGATATAGGAAATATAAATGAAAATACACTAATGTTATACACATTTAACGAAACAACAGGAAATTGGGAGGAAGTTCCCAATTGCTGGGTTGATACAACACATAATATCATTTATGGCACACTTACACTTACCCACTTTACCCTGATTGCACCACTTGTCAGCATAACTTTTGCCCCAACAAACAACGATGCCTATTGCTATCCAAACCCCTGGGAAAAAAATGACCCAAAGCAGGGAGGAAGCTATATCTACTTTGCCAATGTAAGTCAAGGCTCTACCATTAAAATTTACAACATTGCTGGCGAGGAGATAGATAAAATAAATGTAACAGAATGCCCCCAAAAATGGGATATTTCAAACAAAAACATCGCCTCAGGTATCTATATCTATCTGATAACCAACGACCAGAACCAAAAGGCAACAGGCAAAATTGGAATAATCAAATAAGGGGAGGTAATAGGGTCGTATCTTGGGGTAAATTAGGGACAGACACTATTTTCTTGATAGGGATAAGTCATTATCCCTACGCATGTTACTGCTGCTGACTTATGCAGTTATGCTGATTGTGATTAATCTTGTTTTCATGGAAGTGCAGCATTTTGCTGGTGCATATATGTACACTATCAAGGTAGTGCGTATATACTCAAGTGGGGCATAAATTGCGATTTTTCTCGGGGTGAGGATTAATCAAGGAGAGCAATGGCGCGCAAGGTGAGCAATAGTGTACTATTGCGAACCTGAACAACACAGCTATCGTTGATTAAGACCAGCGAAAAACGCAATTTATGCC
>MNYI01000011.1 GCA_001873945.1 Candidatus Desantisbacteria bacterium CG2_30_40_21 | reverse complement strand
TTTTTCGCTGGTCTTAATCAACGATAGCTGCGTTGTTCAGGTGAGCAATAGTACACTATTGCTCACCTTGCGCGCCTTGCTCTCCTTGATTAATCCTCACCGAAAAATCGTAATTTATGCCCCACTTGAGTATATATGAGGTAACCAAAAAATACTATGACAAAAAATAATAAAAAACTTATTATTCGCAATTCTACGGCAGAATTTCTTATTTTTACTTCTCAGGCTAATGAGGAAGGAATCGAGGTGCGAGTAGAAGATGAAAATGTATGGCTCACTCAAAAACTCATTGCCAAACTTTTTGATGTAGAAATTAACACCATAAACTATCACCTTAAGGAAATTTTTAAAGCAAGAGAGCTATCGCCGGAGTCAACTATTCGAAATTTTCGAATAGTTCAAAAAGAAGGAAATAGAGAA
The DNA here is from genome assembly GCA_001873945.1 of Candidatus Desantisbacteria bacterium CG2_30_40_21. Classification (GTDB taxonomy): domain Bacteria; phylum UBA9089; class CG2-30-40-21; order CG2-30-40-21; family CG2-30-40-21; genus CG2-30-40-21. The sequence continues at coordinate 6,650 of MNYI01000011.1, read as the reverse complement.
GTTTCACGAGACATTGAGCACTATAATTTGGAAGGAATTATAGCTATTGGATTTCGCGTCAACTCCGAAAGAGCAACAAATTTTCGCATATGGGCAAATCAAGTCCTGAAAGATTTTGCTATTCGCGGGTATGTTTTAGATGATGTAAGGCTCAAAAATGGAGCTTATCTCAGCAAACAATATTTCAAAGATTTAATTCTTGAAATTCGCGATATTCGAGAGAGTGAAAGAAATTTTTATCAGCAAATTACTGATATTTATGCTACTGCTATTGATTATGACCTCAATTCGCCGACTACTAAAGATTTTTTTGCTGCCGTTCAAAACAAATTGCATTTTGCCACACATGGATATACCGCATCAGAATTGATCACTAAAAGAGCTGATCATAAAAAAGACTTTATGGGGCTTACGACTTGGAAAAAAGCCCCCGACGGAAAAATACTGAAATCAGATGTGGTGATTGCAAAGAATTACCTAAACGAAAAAGAGATAAAATTCTTAAATAGGATTGTAACCATGTATCTTGATTATGCTGAAAGCCAAGCGGAAAAAGGAATTCCGATGACAATGGCGGATTGGTCGGAAAAGCTCAATGCTTTTTTGAAATTTAATGATGCAGATATATTGCAAAATGCCGGTAAAGTCACCGCGGAAGTTGCAAGATCTTTTGCTGAAAGCGAGTTTGAAAAATATCGTCCAATTCAGGATAAATTATTTGAATCGGACTTTGATCGTCAGATTAAAAAATTTTTAAAATCCAAACGATAAATTGACTTGTTTGATGTCCAATTTAGCGACTTTGTCGACGAAAGTTCTAATTTGCCGATTTCCTATACCTTTTACATATTAACATAGTAGAAATTATAGAAGTCTGGAGTATAAAAATGAATGAGCAAAAAATAGAAAAATACTGTCATACCATTATTGAATATGGCTTTTTGGGGCTTCTTCTATTCGTTCCTCTCTATTTTGATCCGCAAGCCAGCGGTGTTTTTGATACTACCAAGGTAGCCATCTTGCGGTTTTTTTCTATAATTATCCTGACCGCATGGTTAGTAAAGGCTGTGCTTATTGGGCATGTATTTGTGCGGAGCAAACTGGACACGCCAGTATTGGCTTTTTTCTGGGCAAGTATTCTCTCTACGATATTCTCTGTGTATCCTTATACAAGTCTGGTTGGGGCATATAAGCGGCATGAGGGGCTAACCACAACTATAAGCTATATTCTTCTCTTCTTTGTAGCTACCAACTTTCTTTACAAAAAAGATTTATTCAAAAAGACAATCTATGTTATCTTTGCAGCGGCAACTATCTCATCTATTTATGGTGTGATGCAAAAATTGGGCATGGATCCCACAAATTGGGCATCAGATGTCAAGGATAGGGCTGTTTCTTTCTTTGGCAATCCCATCTTTTTTGGTGCCTATCTTTGCATGACCATCCCTCTGGCACTGGGCTTTTTTCTTAGCAGGCAAGGGCAAAGGCAGATACTGCCTGCTAAGAAAAAGATAAAGGGAAAGGCTGCCATGTCTTCTACAAATGGGAGTCAGACATGGGAAAAGGGAAGAGTATGGTGTCTGGGGGTTATACTTTGCCTATCGTTTGCCGGTGAGATATATGCCATGAGTCGTGGTCCATGGGTGGGCTTATTTATGGCTATGATTTTGTTTGGTGCCATGACATGGAAAAAGGTACTATTTGAAAATAGGGTGCGGCTATGTGTTATAGGTGCAATTTTCGGTTTGATTATATTGTTCTCTTCTGTTGGACCCCACTCTATCTTTGAGAGAATCAGCTCAACAGTTGAAATAAAAGAAACCGCAGGAGGAGAAAAGAAGGCTGAGATTGCGGGTGGGGCAGGGAATCGGCTCAAGATATGGGAAAGATCGGCTCATATTATGTTTGATTATCCTGTATTTGGGTGTGGTCCGGATTCCCTGAAGTTTGTTTATACCAGATACAAGACCCTGCTCATGGAAAGTCTGGAGGGGCATAATGTTGATTATGATCGGTCGCATAATGAATTCTTTGATATAGGTGTTATGCGTGGATTTGTGGGATTGGGTGTTTATCTCTGGTTGTTTTTTTCCTTTTTCTTCCTTTGTTGGAAGGCATGTCGAAAAATGGAGGATGCCAATGAACGATTAGTACTCATAGGTATTGCTGCGGCAGTGCTGGCGTATCATGCACAGAGTTTTTTTGCCTTTGCTGTTTGTTCATTTACCATCCTTTTCTGGACATTAATGGGGATGGCTATGGTCAAGGCAGGCTATATTATTGTGCCGCAAGAAATGAAAAAACAGCGAGGGAAAATTTCTCCTGTTAGATATGGCTTAAGCGGCTTAATTATTGTTGTAGGTGTCTTTCTTTTCTATTTAGCCTGTTTTCCGTATAAGGCAGATATATGCTTTCGAGAGGGGGAGAGGGCTATTAACGAGAACAATCTGGATAGGGCATTGGAAATGTATGAACAGGCAATGAAATTCAATCCATTGGAACGGCATTATTATGGGGAACTTACCTTTACTTACTACAAAAAAGCTGCATCTATCCCTATGGAAGACAGGGATAAAAAAAAGGAGTGGATACAGAAGGCATTTAACAGGATACGCGATGCCTTTGTCTTAAATCCAAATGATGGCTATTTTTATAATATCATGGGTGCCATCTATGCCTTAGCCTATGATGTGGATGGAAAAGAACAGGATAAACAGATGGCGTTTAAGTCTTACAAGACAGCATTGAAGTATAATATTGTTTTTGCTGAGCCGCATAATAATATGGCGGCATTGTATTCTAAGCTTAACCAATATGAGGATGCTATCAGAGAGTATAAAGGTGTTCTCTCGATAATTCCAGATGACTTTCAGTGCATGAGCACAATTGGTGATATATATTTTAAGATGGGACAAATGGATAAGGCAATCCAGTGGAATCAGAAGGCATTAGATGTAAATCCAGATCTTTCTCGGGCACTCCATCGACTGGGAGAGATATATTTTTCCATGGGAGCATATACCTCCTCTGCTATGTGTTTTAAGCGGATAGCTGAGATAGAGCCTTCCAATACGAGTGTACATACTGACCTTGGGGCAGCCTTGCTCAGGGGCGGAAAGATAAGGGAGGCTCGGGAAGAGTTTGAATTCGTCCTGAGCCATGAACCAGGGAATACATATGTTCGAGGGATATTGGAGTCGCTACCGATGTAACCCTGTGGTATGCGTTACAAGGCAGATGAAACAGCATGTTCGAGGGATATTGGAGTCGCTACAGATGTAACAGTGGATAATTATTCATGACAAAAAAAACAAAACAAAAACCAAAAACATTACGAAAAACAGAAAAATCATGGATGCCACAGGAACAAGCAGTTGAGACAATTCCGATAAAGGGCAGGGAATACCTGTGGGGGATATTGCTTTTTCTTGGGGTTCTTGGGTGCTATCTCCATGTGGTTACTCCTACTATCGGGTTTAGTGATAGTGGTGATTTTATTACCTGTGCCTATACACTGGGTATTGCCCATCCCACAGGGTATCCTACATGGACAATGCTTGGGCATCTACTTACCTACCTTCCCCTATCAAACATTGGGATGCGGGTTAATCTTTTGCCTTGTATCTCCGGTGCTTTAGCCGTAATGCTGGTTTATTTTTGCCTGCTTAAATTAACCAGAAAGGTAGTAATATCTATTGCTGGGGCAGGTGCTTTTGCTTTTTCCTTTACTCATTTCAGGGTATCGCAGATAGCAGATGTCTATTCGCTTTATGCTACTTTTGCCGCTTTAGTTATTCTCACCCTGCTTGTTTGGCGTGAGACCAGAAAACCATTTCATCTGTATCTTGGGGCATTTGTCTATGGGCTTGCCTTTACCAATCATCTCTTAATCATTACCCTTTTTCCGGCAATATGTTATCTGATCTGGTCAATAGACAGAAAAGCCTTATTTTCCGTTCATACTATGGGCAGAATGACCTTATTCTTCTTTTTGGGTATGCTTCCCTATGTGTATCTGCCTATTCGTGGGTTTTGCCATCCCTTGATTGACTGGGGAGAACCTACTACCATCACCAGCTTTTTGCGGCTTATCACTGGTGGAATCTACAAGGACAGCATGTTTAAGGGAACCTCCTCTCCTGCTCAAGCATGGGAAACATGGGGTTATCATTTTTATCTTTTAGGCAAGCAATTCACCCTGTATCTTTTGCCCCTTGTCTTATTGGGAATATGGAAACTTTACCGAAATAGTTTGCAAATCTTGATATTTTTAATCCTTATCTTCTTGGCTAATACAATCTATTCGCTTGGGTTGCAAAAGGTTATTCAGGGATTAATAGACCACGAATCATATCATCTGCCCTCATTTATGGTTATGTCCATACTCCTGGGATATGGGATAATGGCTGTGTATGATTGGATTGAACAGGGGGCAGCAAAAAAGGTAGCAATATATTGCTTCACTCTATTACCAATCATTCCCCTGACTTCATATTATCATCAGGCAGATGCAAGTCGCTATTTCTTTGCCCATGACTATGGGATGAATATTTTAAGGTATATGCCTGAAAAGGCAATGTTGTTTAATCAGGTTGATTACAATGTTTTTCCCTTATGGTATCTTCAATATGTAGAAAATGTCCGTTTAGATATACCAGTATTTAGTGTTTTGTTTTTAACCAGACCATGGTATGTGGACAGGCTGCTCAAGCTTTATCCTGAGGTCCAATTGACCTGCAAATCAACCGTGCCATACAGCGAGATATTTTCTAATATTATCAATAATAATGCCAATGACTTCCGGATTTACTTCACCCATGACTTTGCTACACAAAGGGATGCAAATGCACCAATGCCTCCGGAGGCTGTAAAAGAGGGCATCTTGTACAGTTTACAAGGCAAGAGCACAGGGGAAGAATTAACATATAACTATCGTGGAATATTTGACCCGCATATTTATAAGGAGGTCTGGGCTAATGAGGTTACAGGTGTTTATGGATATTATTATGCCTGGCTGGGACAAAATGCTCTTCAGAATAACGAGTTTCCAAAGGCAATCAGCTATCTAAAAAAAGCGATGAAATTTGACAAAAACAATGTGTCTTATTACCCCAACCTTGCCCTTGCCTATAATTCTCAAAAAAAATATACCGAGGCACTGTCTATCCTGAAAGAAGGGGCAAGAATACATGCGGATAAGGTGGAAATATGGTACTCTCTGGCTACAACGAATTACGAAATGGCACAATATGATGAGGCTATCTCTAATCTTCAAAAGGCATTGAGTATCAATCCAAACAATGCCAGTGTTTATGACCTGCTTGGTATTTGCTATCATTTTAAGGGTGAAAAACAACAAGCCATTGATGCCCTTCAGACAAGCCTTAGACTCAATCCATCCTCTCAAGAGACAATGAATCATTTGAGGATGGTGCAGGGACAATGAAGAAAAAGAAGTAACTATTTAGCCGCAGATGAACGCGCAGATAGTAAAAGAAAAAATATCAGCGTCCATTAGCGTCCATCAATGTCCATCTGCGCCTGAGTAGTTACTTAAAAGGGATAAAAATGTCATCACCACAAATAACCATAGGAAATAAAATTATTGGTGAAAATAATCCAGTATTCACCATTGCTGAGGCAGGGGTTAATCATAATGGCTCCTTAGAAATAGCTAAACAGATGATTGCCGTAGCTAAGGATGCCGGATGTGATGCAATAAAGTTTCAAAGTTTTACAACAAAAAATCTGCTTTCTAATGCTGTTTCCAATGATGTCTTTGGGATGTTGCAAGGCTTGGAATTATCCCGCAAGTCACACATTATCCTTTCAGAATATGCCCATAAATTGGATATTATCTTCCTTTCAACACCCTTTGACGAAGAAAATGCTGATATGCTTGAACGCCTTGGAATGCCTGCCTTTAAGATACCCTCCGGAGAATTGACCAATCACCCTCTTTTAGAACACATTGCCAGAAAGAAAAAACCCATCCTGCTTTCATGTGGGATGGCAAACATGGAAGAAATAACAGAGGCTGTGGAGATAATCAGAAGAGAAAATCCCCAGCTTATCCTTTTGCAATGCACAACAAGCTATCCCTGCCCTTTTGAAGAGGCAAACCTGATGGTTATTCAGAGTTTATGCCATGCCTTTGGATTATTAGTTGGTTACTCGGATCATACACTTGGAACAACCGCAGCCATAGTTGCTATTACACTTGGGGCAAGGGTGATAGAAAAACACTTTACCTTGGATACGACACTTCCTGGCCCTGACCATAAGGCATCTGTTGAACCAGCACAACTAAAGGAATTAGTGCAAAGAATACGGGAGACAGAACAATGCCTTGGACAAGCAATAAAGGTTATTACCCCTTCTGAGATAACGGCTCGCCAGCAGGTTAGAAAAGGGATTACAGCTAAAAGGGCTATTGCTCAAGGAGAAATAATTACCTCAGAAATGATATGTATGAAAAGACCAGCCATTGGCATCCTGCCAGCACAGATTGACCTGATTATTGGCAAAAAGGCAAGGGTTGATATTGCAGAAGATGAACCGATTGTGTGGGGAGAAAATGGGGACAGCGCCCGAGAAAATGGGGACAGCGCCCTATTTTTAGAAGAAAAATAGGGCGCTGTCCCCATTTT
>MNYI01000044.1 GCA_001873945.1 Candidatus Desantisbacteria bacterium CG2_30_40_21 | reverse complement strand
CTATCTATGACAGGATTTAATAATGAAAAACTACAGTTTTGGTGAAATTATTCGAGCTGTGCAATCGGAATTAATCACACAAAGACACAAAGAACACAAAGGATAGAAAAGAAGAAAAATCTCATATATCTTTGTGATCTCTGTGGCTTTGTGTGAGAAATAAGTGAACCTTGTGAGCTTTGCGTCTTTGCGAGAAGAAATAAAGGTTCTTCAAACTCTGCGAACTTTGCGTAATCTTTGCGTTCTCTGTGTTAAAAAAACTCGATTGCACAGCTCGGAATTATTTTGGTATCTTTTCCCTTTACAGATATTACGAGCGTGAAACAGCGCCCTGCAATAGTCCTTTTGGATACAGGGGATGAGGATGTTGTTGTAACCCGAGTAACCAGTCAACCGGTGCAAACGCCTTTTGATGTTGAAATTATAAAGTGGCAACAGGCAGGCTTATTAGTCCCTTCAATTATTCGAGTACATAAAATAGCAACAATAGAAAAGCGTTTAATTATGCGTAGATTAGGAATGCTGAGAGATAATGATTGGGCACAAATGTGTGCAGTGATACGGCAACTTTGGCAGCAATTTTTATGATGAAATGTATTGAGGAATAAAATAATGAATAAAATTTTTATCATTTTCGTGGTTTTATTAACCCACCTATCCTTATGCTATGGTGAGAATATTGATGGGGATAAACTTGAATTATCCCCTCAATATGAAGAGGGGACAACTACTTCCACTACAGAGGAAAATGAAATGATGGGGACAGAATCATCAGATATTGGCTCCCCTACAGTAGAAAGTAAGCAAGAGGCAGTCAGCAGTCAGCAGGGGACAGAATCGTCCAGTGTCGGCTCATCTATGGTTGATCAACCCATCAACCCATCAACCTATCAACCATCAGGATCATCCACTATCGGCTCCCCTACTCTCTCAAGTCAGCCATCTGAGTCTACGGATACAACCACCTTTCAAATGGATGCCATGGTTTCAGGGACAACTACAAATGGCACGGAGTCATCTAATGCCGGCTCTCCCACAGTGAGCAGCAGGCAAGAGGCAGGAAATAGTCCGCAGGGGGCAGAATCATCCTCTGTCGGCTCATCTACGGTTGATCAACCCATCAACCCATCAACCTATCAACCATCGGGATCATCCACTATCGGCTCCCCTACCCTCTCAAGCCAGTCATCTGAATCTACGGCTACCACCACCCCTCAAGTAGATAATGCCCCACCTTCAAGAATATGGGGTTCCATAGGAAGATGGATGATTGCATTCTCAGGCAAACCAATCATTACCGGCAGTCCCTCAACAACAGGCTTAATGCTGATACCAACAGCCTACAGGCTTGATAAACAAAGAAAGTTTAATATAGACTTTATGTTTACCTATTATATTGGAGAATTTTGGAATAAGACAGAGTATAAAGAAAGCAAGCTTGAAAGAATAGATATATTTAACCCCATCAATCGGTTAAGCTGTTCGGGTGATTTTAAGTACAATCTAATTCCTGAAAAGAAATGGATTCCAGCAATAGCATTTGGGTATCATAGTTTTATCGTCCTTCAGGGCAAGGCATCCAATGCCAACCAAATGGGCGGGGCAGTTTCAAACCAATCTGACTCCTTTGGTTATACCTATGACATCATGAGTAAAAGTTTCAAAAACATTGGTTTTCATATTGGCAACCAATCAGGACCCATTGGTAAACTCATCAATCCCATTTCAAATAAATTAAATGTAACCTCTGATAAGGCTTTCATTGCTGGCTTGAATACAATTATATGTAACCGTAAGGCATTCGTTGAAATCATCTATCCTCAAAAAAAGGAATGTGTTATGATAAATACCTTTATCGACAAATTTCTCCCCTTCAATTTTACCTACATCAAGTTCAACGATAAACTTGAAAGTGATACCCTTAATGGATATTCTGTGTCAGGTTATTTCAGGATAAGAATACCTGCTTTTCCTGGGGAGAAGAAGAAATAGGAAACATTGCAATGCGAGAAAAAACAAAAGAAATACAAATAGGACAAATAAAGATTGGCGGGGATAATCCCATGTTTTTAATTGCCGGGCCATGTGTTATCGAATCAGAGGGTATGTGCTTTGAGACTGCAAAAAGGCTATTGGAGATAACAAGCAGCTTTTCCATCTCCTTTATCTTCAAGGCATCCTATGACAAGGCTAATAGAATGTCCGTTGCCAGTTATCGGGGACCAGGGATAAAGGAAGGGTTAAGAATATTAGATGCGATTAAAAAAGAGTTAAATATTCCCATTTTAACAGATGTCCATTCTGTAGATGAGATAGATGAGGTTGCACAAGTAGTTGACATCCTGCAGATTCCAGCCCTTCTCTGTCGACAGACAGACCTTATCATGAAGGCTGCCTCTACTAACAAGGTCATCAATCTAAAAAAGGGACAATTCATGGCTCCATGGGATATGCTCAATTTAGTAGAAAAGGTTACCTCTACAGGCAATGAAAATCTAATTCTGACTGAACGAGGCACTACCTTTGGTTATAATAACTTAGTCGTTGATTTTCGTTCCATACCAACCATGCAGGCTACTGGCTATCCTGTAGTCCTTGATGCAACCCATAGCGTTCAACTGCCTGGTGGGGCAGGCAATTGCTCTTCTGGGCAGGCTGAATTCGTTCCCTATCTGGCTAAGGCAGGTGCAGCCTGTGGGTGCAATGGCTTATTTATGGAGATTCATCCCAACCCCAAAAAAGCCTTGTGTGATGGAGCTAATATGCTTAGCATTGATGAATTACCTGCATTGCTGAAGGTAATCAAGGGGATTGATGGATTGATATGCAGGTGAATAACCGTTACGAAGGAGAGAACTCAAATGAACATCATTGAACAGGCAAAGGAAACATTACAGATTGAGGCTCAGGCAATTCTTAATCTTATTGATAGGATTGATGAATCATTTGTTCAGGCAATTGAGGTTTTGTATAATTGTAAGGGAAGGATTGTGGTTACTGGTATGGGCAAATCCGGGATAATTGGCAAAAAAATTGCATCTACCCTTGCTAGCACCGGCAGTCCGGCACTTTTCCTTCATTCTGCTGAGGCAGCCCATGGGGATCTGGGTATGATCACAAGAGATGATGTTGTTATTGCCTTGTCTAATAGTGGGGAAACCAAAGAGGTAACAGAGCTTATAGCCCCAATAAAAAGAAGGGGTGCCACAATTATCAGCCTCACTGGCAACCCATCCTCAACCCTGGCAAAACATAGCGATATTGCTATTAATGTCTTTGTTGAAAAAGAAGCCTGTCCCCTTGGTCTTGCACCAACAGCCTCAACCACAGCTACATTAGCCATGGGTGATGCCTTGGCTGTATCCCTCTTGGAAAAGCGAGGGTTTAAGGAACAAGACTTTGCCTCACTCCATCCTGGTGGAAACCTTGGAAAAAGACTCCTCCTGACAGTAAAAGATGTCATGCACACAGGTGATCAGATTCCCATGGTTAATCTAGAAACACCCATGAAATACGCACTCTTTGAGATAACATCTAAAAAACTCGGTATTACCCTTGTGGTCAATGATACACAACAACTCTTGGGTATTATTACTGATGGGGATTTACGGAGATTAATGGAAAGACAACAAAATATATGGGACATTATCGCAATGGATGCAATGAGCAAAAATCCAAAAACCATTAAAGACTCTGATCTGGCTGTCACCGCAGTTGCCATAATGCAGCAATGCTCCATTACGGCATTAGCTATTACTGATGAGCAAAATATTGTTCAGGGTATTATTCATCTTCATGATTTGTTGAAGGCTGGGATAGTGTAAATTATGTCGTGTCAAGTCTTACGCACCTGCTTTTTTTACATTTGCCAGAGGATAACTGCAAGGGTTGCCCCTACACGAACCCCTCTATCAGGACATCCTCCCCTACCCTTTTCACACAAATATCCTTAAGCCTTATTGGTGTATCCAATCCTTCCACTACAGACAAATAATCCCTTTTTCCAAATATTTGGGATGAAATAAATAAAGCCATCTTATCCACTACACCAGATGAAAGGGCTGAGGCATTTATATGTGCTCCACCCTCGATAAGGACACTGGTTATCTCCAATTTGCCAAGCTGTTTCATTAATTCTGGAATATCCACCCTTCCATCCTTGTCAGGTTGGGTAATGATTACCCTTACCCCCAGCTTTTTGAAGGCATCTATCCTTTCCTGTGATGCATTGATAGTAGTGGCAATAATAGCCATTTGTGGCGAGGCAAAAACATTCGACTCCATGGGAATTTCCATGGTGCTATCCACAATAACCCGATACGGATCCCTGCCCCCTTTCAGACGACAGGTAAGATACGGATTATCATCCAAAACCGTCTGTTTCCCTACCATGATAGCATCATACATTCCTCTCATCTTATGCACCAAATATCTACTCTTCTCACCCGTAATCCATTTATCCTGAATCTTCCCATCTATATTCTGTATCTTCCCATCCATGCTCATCCCAGCCTTAATCAAAACAAATGGCATTTGTGTAGTAATATATTTAATGTAAACCTCATTGAGTTTGCTTGCCCTATCCTGCAATAACCCTGACTCAACAATTATTCCAGCCTCTTGTAATTTTTTTAGCCCTTTTCCTGAAACAACTGGATTTGGGTCTTGGATGCTAATAATTACCTTTTTTATTTTTGCCTTAATTATTTCATCTACGCAAGGTGGGGTTTTTCCATAATGGCAGCATGGTTCAAGGGTAACAAACATTGTTGCGTCATGGGCATCATCTCCTGCCTCATTTAAGGCATTTATTTCTGCGTGTGGGAGACCAGCAGCACAATGAAAACCCTGACCAACTATTTGATTATGCTTAACTATAACACAGCCAACCATTGGGTTAGGGCTGGTTTTCCCTCTGGCACGACTTGCCAAGGACAATGCCTTAGCCATATATTTCTTATCTTGGGATGAAAACATACTGACTTACTCCCGGACAATACTAACTATTTCATACCTTATTATTCCAATCGGCACCTGAATCTCCGCAATATCCCCAACCTTTTTTCCCATTAACCCCTGAGCAATGGGTGTTGTAGTAGCTATTTTCTTTTCAGCAAAATTAGCCTCAACCGTGTCAACCAGGGTATATGCTATCTCTGTTCCTTTATCTACATCCCTTAAGGCTACCTTGACCCCAATACAAACCGTATCATCAGGCAATGTTTCCTTATCTAACACTGTAGCCCGACTCAATTTATCCTCAAGAAATTTAATCCTTGCCTCAACAAAACCTTGTTCTTCTCTTGCAGCGTGATACTCTGCATTCTCTTTCAAATCACCCTGTTCTCTGGCAGTACCAATAGCCTTAGAGATTTCCCGTCTTTTCTTAGTTCTCAGATATTCTAATTCATCCTTTAATTTGTCAATAGTTTCCCTGGTCATATATATCTCACTCATAAAAATACCTCCTGCTTGATTTCTAATGTGGTAATGCCCCCTACCACTGGATACAGCAACATAGATACCTTTTCCACAGCCTCTGCCAGGGCAAGTGGAGTAGAAGCATTCATCAAATTTGGGTCAATTGAATATATCCTGTTGTTTTGAGATGCAGTAATGGATTCAATCTGTTTCCACCGCAGCTTTTCTTCATCAGGCACATTGCTTAAGATAATAACATCAGGGTTATTTTTTATTACTGCAGGTACAGAATAAAAGGGAAATTTTGTTTTCCCACGAACAATATTTTCTCCACCGCTAAGCCTGATAATGGTACCAGCAAATGAACCTGCTCCAACTGTCGTTAAAGGCTTAGCAGATACCTCCCAAAAAACCTTGGGTCTGGGGTTACCCTTTATCCTCTCTGCCACACCCTCTATTTTTTTATCAGCATCAGCAATATTCATTTCTGCTACATTCTGTTTTCCTGTTATCGTACCAAGAACCCTAAAATTTTCAGCAACATCCTGTGGCGAAATACATTTTTTTAAGACAAATACAGTTATGCCCATATCCCGCAGATTGGTTATGGTTTCATCAGTCATGTCTCCATCATTGGATAAAACCAACTCTGGGGAGAGTTGAATTATCTTTTTTAACAGGATATTTTCCTTGCTCCCTATCCTTTCCTTTCCTTTTGACTGTGGCAAATGGCTACAATCATCGGTTACAGCTATAATATATTCCCCTACCCCCAGAGCATATAAGCTTTCTGTAATCCCGGAAGAGGAGGAAATAATTTTCTTTGATGGTATACCTATTTGAACACTCAGTCCTGTAGCGTCTATCTTTTCCTGTATTACATTCATTGATTTTTGCGGAGCAAACATATCACAGCCAGATAATAAGCAAATAAATACTATAAGTTTCAATAATTGCATAATCTTTTCCTTTTTGTACAAATAATCATTCAACCTCATCAATTATCAGCATTATTCCAGCAAAAAAGGATTACCTTGCGATAGGGGTAGGAGGTTATTGTATTGGAGCGGGGAACGGGGCTCGAACCCGCAACATTCAGCTTGGAAGGCTGACACTCTACCAATTGAGCTACCCCCGCATTAAGTCGTCAAGAAAAAGAATGGGAAATCATGGAAGAATACTCTTCTTAGTAAATATACCATACAATTCCTGAAATGTCAACAAAAAAATAACCTTTATGTCCTGCAACATAAAGGTTATTTTTTTTATTGGATATCAGGTTTTAAAACTCGAAGATATCTACCTGTCCATCCGCACAGAAAAGACTTACTTTGTAATATAGCAAGAATAATGCCAGATTTATTAATATGCCCTGTAAAATCTGTAAGTGCCGTTATACCAAGATATTAATTCATTGTATGCCTTTTGTATGGTTATGCTTTTGTGTACTTATGGGTACACTAAGGACAATTCTCAGGTACATGATAACTCGGTAGGACAGGCAGGAATGCCTATCCTACCGACAATTCTGTTGATAATCGACACCATCTTCTCTATTCCCTTATTCCCCTTTGAACATAAGTTTTGCCATAATGAGAATTGCTGGCAGAATAACAAAAAATGTTGACAAAGTGAAATATTTCTGATAAGATTAGATGGTGGTAACTACTCACCACAAAGGCACGAAGACACAAAAAGTTGATAAGT
>MNYI01000182.1 GCA_001873945.1 Candidatus Desantisbacteria bacterium CG2_30_40_21 | reverse complement strand
TGCCTGTCCTGTTGCAGATGACAGGCAAGAATGCCTGTCCTACCGATTAATCTCCATATCTCCCCCTTATCCATTTTACCACAATGAGAATTGCTGGTTCACAATAAAAACAGTTGCAAAAACAAATCAAGTATGATATAATATTTACAGGTTATAGTTTTTCAGGAGGATGAGAATATGTTAAAAAATAAGGGTATGCTGATTGTTTTAGGATTGGCAATGTTTTGTCTGCTTCTTTTTGGTGATAGCATAAGGCTTTATATAAACTGGCTATGGTTTCAGGAGACTGGATTGGAGCAGGTATTTACCACTACCCTTTTAGCCAAATTTCAAATAGGGCTGATAACAGGTGGTTTATTTTTTATCCTTCTCTTTATGAATCTGCTGATTGCAAAATGCGTGGCAGCTAAAAAGGGTCCAAGGCTTGTTGAGGATAACCTTTTTGAAATCCCTAAGATGGATGAGCTTGCACCAAAGATCAATAAAATCATGTTTTGGTGTGCAGGTATATTCTCCTTTTTGATTGGGCTTGGCTCCATCTATAAATGGAATGAATTCCTTAAATTTTTACACCCCATCCCATTTGGTATCTCTGACCCGCTTTTTTCCATGGACATTGGGTTTTTTGTTTTTCAATTGCCTTTTTTGAAATATCTTCACTCTATTTTTACCTCTGCTGTATTCTTTTCGTCCATTTTGGTATTAGCCCTTTATGTGCTTGAAAGAGCGGTCTGGATAAGAAAAACAGGTATATCATTTTTACCCGGGGTACGGATTCATTTTATTGGACTGGGGATGCTTGTTGCAGCTTTGGTTGCCTGTGGGTGCTGGTTAAAGCAATATGCACTGCTTTTTTCTACCAGAGGGGTTGTTTTTGGGGCAAGCTATACAGATATTCATGCGATTTTACCTGTGTTGAATATTCTTATCATGTTGGCTGGTTTATTGATATTTGTCCTTGTTTTAAGTATTTTTACCCATGCGTGGAAGCCTATTGTTATGTCCGTGGTTTTAATGATTCTCACAAGTATCATTGGTCTGGGATTTTATCCTCAAATTATTCAAAAGCTTCATGTGTCCCCCAATGAGATTGCAGTAGAGGATCCATATATTAAATTGAATATCAGCCTTACAAGAAAGGCATATGATATAGACAAGATAGAGGTGAAGAAATTTCCTCTGGCAAATAGCCTTACTCTGGCAGATATAAGGGAAAATGAGGGAACTATTAAAAATATCAGGTTATGGGAGCATAAACCGTTGCTTGATACCTATTCTCAGCTTCAGGAGATAAGAACTTATTATAAGTTTAATGATGTAGATAATGACCGCTACATAATAGATGGTCAATATCAACAGATAATGTTTTCGGCAAGAGAACTTTCTTCTGCCAATCTGCCCAGCAAAAATTGGCTCAATGAACACCTTACCTATACACATGGTTACGGACTCTGTCTTGGACCTGTAAACAGGGTTACGCAAGAGGGTTTGCCGGAGTTTATAATAAAGGATATTCCACCTGTGTCTACCGTTGATTTGAAGGTTTCCAGACCAGAGATATATTATGGAGAAATAGGTAATGATTATTGCTTTATCAATACAAAGGCAAAAGAGTTTGATTATCCTATGGGGGATGAGAATAAGTACTCTGTTTATCAGGGCAAAGGTGGTGTAAAGATTGAGTCTTTCTGGAAAAAACTCCTTTTCTCTATCCATTTTGCAGAGCCAAAGATATTATTCTCTACAGATATTGTCCCTCAAAGCAGGATAATGTATTATCGGGATATTCAAAAACGATTGGATATGGCGTCTCCTTTTATCAGCTATGATAGTGATGCCTATCTTGTTATCTCCAAAGATGGCAGACTGTTCTGGATATGTGACGGCTATACCATGAGCAATAACTACCCATATTCTGAGCCAATAAGCAAGATAAATTATATCCGCAATTCTGTTAAAACAGTGATAGATGCCTATAATGGAAGTATGAGATTCTATATCAGCGATCCAGATGACCCAATTATCAAGTGTTATTCACAGATATTTCCCGGCATGTTTCAACCCCTTACTAATATGCCTGAGGATTTACGCCAGCATCTACGGTATCCAGAAACCATGTTGAAGATACAGGCACAGATATATTGTTCCTATCACATGCAAAATCCACAAGTTTTCTATAACAAGGAGGACCTGTGGAATATAGCTAAAACATCAGATGATAGCCTGATGAGTCCATATTATACGATGATGAAATTGGATAAAAAAGATGAATTTCTCATGATGATGCCATTTACCCCATCAAAAAAGGATAATCTTATTGCATGGATAGCTGCCAGATGTGATGAGCCAAACTATGGGAAATTAATGGTTTATACCTTTCCAAAGCAAACCCAGGTTTATGGACCATCTCAAATAAAGGCACGGATCAATCAGAATACTGCTATCTCCAAGGAATTATCTTTATGGAATCAGATGGGTTCCCGGGTCATTCATGGCAATCTATTGGTCATACCTGTCAAGAATTCTATTTTCTATGTTGAACCATTGTATCTGTCTGCAGAAAAGAGTAAGATTCCAGAGCTGAAGCGAGTAGTTGTAGCCTTTGGGAATCAAATAGTTATGGAAGAAACTATGGAAAAGGCACTTATGAGAATATTTGGTAGCGGAATGGCAAGTAGTGAGATTACCTCATCAAAAGAGGAAGAAAAATCTATATCTCAGGGTATGTCTAATAATGCCGCGATCCAGCAGGCAGCAAAGTATTTCAAACAGGCTGAAAATTGCCTGAAAAATGGTGATTGGGCAGGATATGGGGAACAATGGAATGGGCTTAAACAGGTGTTGAATAATCTGGCAGAGAAAAAAGGGGAACAGTGATTTGTAACTACTCAGCTTGCACGCGAAAGGGTAACTCCGTTCACACCTTTTAATGACAGCCGCAAGAAGGACAATCTTCATGCCCCAGTAAACGGTTAAGCTCATCGCTCCAAATTAGCCTGCGTTACGCTATTTTATACATCATCTCTGTATTATTATTAGCCATCTCTGAGAAAGATTTGCCATAAACAACCTTACCTGTTTCCTCTATCTGAAGAATTATTGAATCCCTGACCCTGTATCTTCGATACAACTCATCTGATTTAATAATTAAAGGTCTTAGATAATTGCCAAAAGATTGATACACCTCATTTATCTCCAAATCAACTTCTTTTTCTACAACTTTTAGATTCATCTCATCCCGAACAACAATTAAAAGGTCAACATTGGCATCCTCTTCATCACCCTGAATAACATTACCAAATAATACTAAAGAAACAGCAAATATTTTAAATCTTTTAATAATGTGATCACATAGGGTTAAGAAAAGTTCTTTCTCTGACCTGAACAAGGGTTTTAAGATATCCCTTGCCAAAAGGTTGTTGGGATTGATTCGATAAATCATGGCATTACCAACAATCTTAACACAAACAACCCCATAATCAGCCAGTTCCTTTAATGCCTGATGTGCTTTAAGATGGGATAATCCTGTTCTTTTGGCTATTTGACGACCGGTAAGTTCTTCCTGACAGAAAAAAAGAAATCGTAGTAGTTTTACCTTGGACCGTTGCCCTAAAACTGTATCAAATGTGTTCCGAAAATGCATCTATTCTCCCCCCTTTTTTTATAGATACAGAAAACACAAAAGTAGTATACTACAATATAGATATTTTGTCAAGTATTTTTGCTGGTTAGCCCAGCAATTCTCATTATGGCAAAACTTATGTTCAAAGGAGAATAAGGGGATAGAGAAGATGGTGTCGATTATCAACAGAATTGTTGGTAGGACAGGCATTTCTGCCTGTCCTGTTGCAGATGACAGGCAAGAATGCCTGTCCTACCGACTAATCTCCATATCCCCCCTTAAACATAAATTTTACCATAATTAGAATTGCTGGCTGTTAGCAACAGGACAAATGTATTTAATTTGGCTTTTTGTCATCAACCATTACCTATTATTTACAACAACATTAAAATATGGTTTTTGCTTTTTTATCCGATGTGTTGTCGTTTTTATCTGTTCATTCCGTACAAACAATCTTTCAGCCAGAAGATTGTTTAATACCTCTGTCTGTGCTTTTGCCATGGCTACACTATCCTCATATGCCTCTATTTCTATAGGTAGTCCATAGTAATTTTTTATCTCATCTATTACCTCTTGCATAAGTGACAAGGCTTCTGGCTTAATCTGAACATCATCTGCTGATTGATCAAATAATATCCTGCTGGATAAGGTAATAACTAATCCATCCTTTTCTTGATGAACAAGGGCATCTATTGAAAATGGATTACCCATAATGGTATGTGGAGTGCCTACCACATCAATATAACTAAAGATATAGGTATAAGCAGTATCTACATCAATTGCTTTATTTTTATCACTTCTCCCATCCCATGTGATATTATTTGGCAAGACAGAAGTGCCATTAAACCTCTTAAACTCTCGCCCCTTATCATCGGTAATTACCAGATTCCATGAGGTGATAACCTCACCCTTTGTTTGAGGATAAAAGGTAACAACTGTATCCCTTATTAATTTTTTCAAATAAGGACAGGCAACTTGTTTACTATCCATAACCGCACTATAATCCTGACTCCAAATGGAGAAGGTGGGTGGAGAAACAGAAAACAGCCTTTCCTCTGTAATAGTATATGATGGCACTGCATCATTCATATTTTCCTTGATCTCAAGAGATGGCTTTTTAGTCGTGAGCTTGAGTTTATCTTCACCTGTAATAGTAACGGCCTCTGATTCACTATCCTCCTGTGATGAAGTATTATTGACAGTGTCGATACCTGCAACAGGGATTCCTGTTGTATTATTCACCGAGCCTTGATCTGCTTGAGGGGTATTGATTCTTTCCTCAAGTATCCCCACCTTGTCCTCTGCATGGCTAAGGCATGACCAAAATATTAACGAAACAATAAGCAATAATCTTCGCATTTTTTACCTCCGTATGGACAACCTGCCAGAGGTGCTCTCCACTTGTGGTTGTCCGCCCTCCGTTATGTAGCTACCCTAAAACCCCAACAACTCCACTATTTTCCTCATTTCCGGTTCAATCACCACTGGTTTATTTGATACCTTGATGGCACAATCAGGATCTTTTAACCCATGACCGGTAAGAATACAAACAATGGTTGCCCCTGCTGGAAAGTACCCTTGTTTATTCAGCTTAATTACACCTGCAATTGATGCAGATGAGGCTGGTTCAACAAATACGCCCTCAAGGTTTGCCAGCATTTTGTAAGCCTCAATAATTTCATCATCCGTAACCTTATCAATCAATCCGCCAGATTCATCCCGAGCCTCCTCTGCCTGTTTCCAACTGGCTGGATTGCCAATCTTTATGGCTGTAGCAATGGTTTTAGGATCTTTTATCACCATGCCGTCAACAATAGGGGCAGAACCTGCTGCCTGAAAGCCAATCATCAAAGGCAAGGAGTCTATCTTGCCTGCCTGCTTATATTCCTTGTACCCTTTCCAGTAGGCTGTAATATTTCCTGCATTACCTACTGGTATGGCATGAAAATCCGGTGCCCTGCCCAATACATCACATATCTCAAATGCACCTGTTTTCTGTCCCTCAATCCGATATGGATTAATGGAATTAACCATGGTGATTGGATATTTATCTGATACCTGCCGAACAATATCTAAGGCATCATCAAAGTTCCCTTTAAGGGCAATAACCTGTGCCCCATGTATCAATGCTTGAGCAAGTTTGCCCATGGCAATTGCACCCTCAGGGATTATTACCACACACCGTATTCCTGCTCGAGCTGAATAACACGCAGCCGAGGCAGAGGTATTTCCAGTTGAGGCACAGATAACAGCCTGACTGCCATCCTCCACAGCTTTGGAAATAGCCATGGTCATCCCTCTATCCTTGAATGACCCTGTAGGGTTTAAGCCCTCATACTTAAGGTAAATCTTTAAGTTATTGCCAAGTATGCGACTCAAGTTATGGGCATCTATCAGTGGGGTATTGCCCTCATTCAGGGTAATTACTGATGTTTTCTCTGATACTGGTAAAAATTTCCTGTATTCATTGATTATGCCCTCCCATGATTTTCGTTGTTTCATACACATTTTTTAATAATCTCCTTTGTTTTGTAAACATTTGGGGGAAAATGGGGACAGCGCCCTATTTTTAGAAGAAAAAATAGGGCGCTGTCCCCATTTTCCCCCATTTTCCCCCACGGGCAAGGGTAGGGGAGAGTGAAATAAAAACTGATAGCTGATATTATACCATCAATGTTGTTTTACTGTCAAGCTAAAATTTAAGGGGGGCCACAGGGCAAACGCATCTAAATTTTTGTCGGATATTTTCCACCCTGTAAATGACAGCCGAAAGAAGGACAACCTTCGTGCCCCCGTGAATGGTTACAGAAGTTTTAGCAAATATAGGAGATTATATATGTCAATAATTCAGGATAATTTACCCCAGTCTTATTTCTATCCCTTTTGGATTTTCCGGCACACCCCGCAGAGAGCGTATTATACCCAGAATTGTTTCCCGCATAAACGAGCGAACAAATCCATTGAGTGGAATGTTCTTGCCATTAACCATTAGCGATACCTTTGACGGTTGTACCCTTTGGATAACGGTTTGCTCTATAAAATCGGCTATATCCTTATAGGCATCCAGCCCAAAGCATGGTATGGATAGATCAAAATTACAATCACTTGTAACAGCTACGAGGTTGTTATCCTTTTGATTGCACAACAAGCCTTCATCTCCACCAATTTGACGACGAAATACCTCAATCTTTGGCTTGTCTTCGAGTTTATATCCCTCGGTCAGAATAATGTCCATAGATTGCAGATATGTACGGCTGATATCGTCTATCTGCTGGGATTCCTTTGCTATCTGAAAAAGCATTAGTTTGTTTGGAGCGGACAATACCACAGCATCTGCTCCACATAGTTGATGTTTGTAAGTATCCTTACCCTCACGGTCAATATCCTCAAGCTCAAGATCATGGCTATGGTGTTTAATTGTGCCTACCCGATAGCCCTTTTTCTTCAACTCTGGTATAATACCTTCAATCAATGTGGTCTTACCACTATTCTTTCGTCCAACAATAGATATGACTGGTACCATATCACACCTCC
>MNYI01000219.1 GCA_001873945.1 Candidatus Desantisbacteria bacterium CG2_30_40_21 | reverse complement strand
GGTTAAATCTTTACTTCCACAATTGTTGCATACAGGGGTTTCATTTATCCCTTGCAGAAGCTCAAACCTCTCTCCGCATCCTTTACATTTATACTCATATATGGGCATAATCTCTTACCTCCTTTTCAGCGGTGAAACTCTGAAGATATTCCATTTGTATCAATCCTTTTTTCCATAAAGTTCTTCTTGTGCCTTCCAGAAAGGACACCACTTGCCATGCCATTGCATCAATCTTCCAAACCAATTTTCTGGATATTTACGGGCATATCGACAGAGTGGACAATTTTCGCACCTTACAGCCATAAACTTTTTGAGGAGATTCATTTCTACTTACACCACCTTTCTTGCTGGTAATCTAATCACCAATTTTTATTACCATCCCTGCTTTTACAGAGATGAAGTCATCCTGATACTCTTTTCTAAACAATTCTACTGCCTCTTTACCACTGCAATGGGTTGCCCCGACCTTTTTCACCCCTAACTGGCGAAACTTATTTATAATTAAAGCAACAACCCGTTTGTCTGTTTTCATTAGGTGGAATCCGCCCATGACTAAATAAATATTCCCACCCAGAGTCTCCTTTACTTTCTCCAGAATCTTAATTATCCCTGGATGGGCACAGCCGGTAAGGACAACAAGCCCCCTTTGGGATTTAATTATTAATGACTGCTCAGCCATATACCCACCACCATACTCCCCGGCAATCTCCCCGGTGGTATAAATATCTTCGGCTATCTGAGTAAGTCGGCTGACCTCAACCAGCTCTGCTCCAGCGGACATAACCTTTTCCTTAAACTCTGAGCTAAAGTTAGGACAAGCGTAAACCTTAATCTGAGGATTCTGCTCCAGCAATGCCCACAGTCCTCCGGTATGATCCCAGTGGTCATGCGAAAGCACTACTGCCTTTATATCTGCCGCCAGGGCATCCATCTGTTGCATGTTATTAAGCAGGCTCTGCCCTTTTTCTCCGGTGTCAAACAGCACTTCTTTCCCGGCAAGGAAAGAAACCCCCCAACCGATAGAATACCTTTTGTCCACGGCATTACTGTCCGCCAGCACCTTGATTTGCATGTAATTCCCCCCCCTAATGATCACACACATTCTCGCCTGTCTTAAGCGTGCCGTTCAGATAGGCAGTGACCACTTCCTCTGGGGTATGTCCGGGTGCACCAACAATCACATGTACACCTTGCTGTTCAAACAAACTTACTGCCCGGCTGCCCATCCCTCCGGCAATAACCATGGTTGCCCCCTGCTCATGCACCCATTGAGGAATAACACCCGGTGCATGTGGTGGTGGGGTAAGCATCTGTTTTCCTTTAATCTGCCCATCCTCCACATCAAAGAAAGCAAATTCCTCGCAGTGCCCAAAGTGCATACAGAGTTGTCCTTGTGCTATCGGCATAGCAATTCTCATTTTACCATCCTCCTTGTTTTCTGCCATCTTGACCTCCTTCTGTATTCTGTATTCTTATCCCCAATGTCCTTCCACATTGGCATCAATTGCATACTGGTACTCTCCTTTCTTGAACCTCTCAAGCACCTCAGAGACCTTCCCTTCTGCATTGATAACAATCTTGATTCCTGCTGACTTTAGGGTCATAAATGCCTTTGGGCCACAATTACCTGTAATGACCACTTCAGCCCCGGCTCTGGCTACATTTTGTGCGGCCTGAATACCTGCTCCTTGCATAGCATTAAGATTCTGCTGATTATCTACTACCTCAAAACTATCTGTTTCTGCATCACAGACAACAAAAAACCTTGCCCGACCAAATCGTAGGTCAACCATTGAATCCATCGAGCCATCCTGTGCGGTTATGGCTACTTTCATCTCAATCACCTCCTTTCGTTAATGATAACCATTTCCATTATAGGAACAAAAAAATATAGTGGTTATTCCTTACCGCTACATTTGTCACATAAGCCGTAAAACTGGATGATATGATTAGTAATCTTAAAATTATACTTCGCCCCTAAACCCTTCTCGGTTTTCCTTAAAAGCTCTAACTCTTCATCTATAAAATCCGTATAATCAATCACCTTATTGCAATTGGTACAAACTAAATGATGGTGATGATGCGTGTCTTCAGTCCCTTCTGCTAATTCATAACGCGATCTTCCATCTCCGAAATCAAGTTTGCAAACTATGCCAAGATTCGATAATACATTTAATGTCCGGTAAATAGTAGTTAACCCTACATTGGGATACTTTGGATGGACTTTCATGTATACATCTTCGGCGCTCAAATGTCCTTCGGATTTGGATAAAATATCAAGAATAGCCTCCCTGCCCAATGTAAGCCTATACCCACAGCACCTGAACTTCCCGTGCCACCATTCCTGTCTTTGACAATTACCGCCTGGCATGACAACTCCTTAATGAAAATGGTTTCCATTAATAATTATACTGATTTATCCCTAACTTGTCAAGTGTTTTTTTAAAATTTGTTAAAAATTTCAGCAATTCTAATTTTGGCATTAATTTTGTAGCCCAAGATTCTATCTTGGCTTATCCATTTCCATTTTATAAAGCCAACATAGAATGTTGGGCTACACTTGTTACTCGTCGAGTTTCATAATGAGAATTGCTGTAAAAATTTCGTAATCGGTTAATGTCTAACTCTTATTACCTTTACACAGGCTACTATTATCAGCACTAATCCAAAACTACAAACAATTGAGGCTCCTGTAGGAAAATCAAAGGTACAGGAGGCATGGAGACCAACAATGCTTGTTAATGTACCAATTATCCAGCCAATTATCAACCGCCTTCCAAATCCCCTTACCAGAAGCATAGCACATACCGCTGGGATGATTAAATAAGAGAAGATTAACAGAACCCCCACTATTCGGACAGAAACCGTAACTATCAAACCAAAGGTAATGTAGAATAGAAAGTCCCACCACCTGATTGAAATCCCTTCTTGAGGTACCTGGTCAGGAGAAAGTGAGATAAGATGGAATTTCCTGCGGAGTTTCGTAACAGCCTGTCGACCGTATCCAACGGTAAAGTACTTCGCAAGCAATTTTCCTTTGGATACAACCACAGAACTCCCTTTGCTTTAGGGAAATACATTCCTCATAACCTCTACCGGTGCAGGACACCCTGTCCATATCTCAAAGGCTAATGCCCCTTGATGGATTAACATGCCCAGCCCATTCATTACCCTTGCCCCGCGAGCCTTAGCCGCTTGCAAAAGGAGTGTTTCTGGGGGGGAATAGATGATGTCATAGACTATCTGTCTTTTTCTTATCCATTCCGGGTTAATCAATAATGGATCACCCTGTTTCATCCCTATTGAGGTGGTATTGATTATCATATCTGCCTGGGCAATCTCATCCCTGCTGTCTATTATTCCCATGCCTGCAACGGATATACCCATTGACTGAAATGATCCTGCAATGGATTCTGCCTTTGATACAGTACGATTACAGAATATTAACCTACCCACCCCATCTTTGATCAAGCTATGTCCTATTGCTCTGGCAGAGCCACCAGCCCCAAGAATAACCACGCTCTTACCTGCAATAATTATGCCTTCATCCTCAATCAATGCCCTGATAAATCCTCGACCATCAGTATTGTCACCAATACATTTATTATCCTTAAAAAAGATAGTGTTCACTGCCCCAATAGCCTTAGCGTCAGGAGAAACCTCATCAAGATATTTCATTACCTCAATCTTATGAGGCACCGTAACATTCAACCCAACCATAGCCAATGCCCTCATCCCCTTTATTGCCTCACCCACTGATTCTGGTTTGACATGAAAGGGGATATATACAAAATCCAGATTAAGATGCTTAAAGGCAACATTATGCATCTGTGGAGAAAGCGAATGTTTCACCGGATCCCCAATGATACCCACAACCTTTGTTTGACCATTGATTGGCATAATATTGCTCCTTTAGATCACTAATCAATAAATTTCTTCACCGCAGATGAAAATTCTGGCGGCAGGAGAAGACAGATAAGTTGAAGAAACGACTTGAAGGTAGGGATAATGTTTGATGAGACTATTAATTCCTTGCTTGACCCTATCGGAAACTTAAGTAAAACAATAATGGCTATGCTAACCAATATCAGCCCTCTAATTGTCCCAAAGATTATCCCACCAAGATTATCTACCCAACCCAGCATGGCAATTTTCATTAGCTTTTGAAGCACTATCCCGCCAAAATTTATCAAGATATTCACCAGAACGGTGATAATCGCAAAGGCAACAGGTTTGGCTATCCCTGCCGGCATCCATTGCTGAAGCAAAACAGCCCCATGTTCAAAGGTTTTTCCAGCAACAACAACCCCGGCAATAACCCCGGCCAGAGAAAATACCTCCCGAGTTAACCCCTTCATCATGCTGAGGACAATGCTTATCACTATAACTACAAAGAATAATATATCGAGGATGTTCATCTGTAACTACCCCTGTTTGTAACTCGTGGCTTGTGATCTAATTCAATAATGCTTACCTTACCACCGCAATCTTACCCTTTCTCTGCTGTCCAGTATTCTCATCCTCAATCAAGAAGAAATAAATACCACTGGCAACACGAGTGTTGTCGTTATTAACCGCATCCCATGTCAATGGTCTGCCTATTATATGTCCCTTCTCATACACCAACTCACCGGCAATATTATATATCTTGATGCAAATAAAATGATCGGGAAGCTGTCCGAATGTGAAGACTGTTTGCCCTTGTGCCAGCAATAATGGATTAGGATACACCACCATGGCATTCAAGTCCTCATACAGCGGTATCAGCACAAAGTTTACCCCCATGAGTTTGCTGGCAAGTGGTGGTGCTCCCTTAAATCCGGGTGTTGTTGAAACCTTAGCGATTTTGGTAGCCATCATGGGTTGATAGTTCGCTGGTGGAAGGATGGCAATGGTATATGTTCCCCTCGGTAAACCGTCAATTGCATAATCTCCGTCTGCATTGGTCGAGGTGGTGCCTTTTAATGCCAACTCGTTATTAGCTAACACCCTATATGCCTTGATAGGTACACCAGACATAGAAATCTTCTGGGATTCTTCCACATCCTTATACATTCCGCCGCTTACCTGTCCACCAATAACACTGAATGCGTTGCTCTTGCCCTCTTTACCATTTGTTTGAGCAAGGATGATTATTCCTGAAACAACAGATGGGATTGACACGCTTCCAATGGCTACTCCATTTTCAAACATCAGGGTAACGCTCCCCATTGCACCAGCAGAATCAAACAGCGTAACGGGTCCAAATTGATCAAGAATGGGATTACTCAAGGCATCACAGGCAATAATCTGCACCTCAAATTTTTCCTCCACTACCTGTGTCTGGATGGATGCAATGGAAAGATATGCAAGGCTACCAGAATTAACCGCAATTATTCCGGTACAGCCGCGATGATTTTCTGCATCTGCAACCATAATCGAACCTGTACCAATCCTGACTGCCTTAAATGTTGCCTGTGTACCTGCTTGAGACGACATCGTGCCAATATCCCCATTTATCTCCCAATTAGCCTGAACCTGTCCAAGCGAGTTATTGTCTGCATCATAGCCAGCAGCACTCAGGCTAAGCATATCCCCGGCAACCAGAGAGACATGATGCACAGGATTATTGTCCTCGTTTGTAACCATAAGGTGATGAATTGCACCGGTCGCAACCATAATGTTGTCTAATTGAGCACTATGCCCCTTACCATCCTTAGCAATAATACTTCCTGTGCCTGGTTTTCTGGGATCAAAGGTAACCATTGGCGATCTTCTTCCTGACAGTACCCCAATGTCTCCCTGAATCCCCCATTGAACCGAAACATTCCTGACAAAATTCCCTGCCTCATCATACCCTTTTGCCTCTAAGGAGAGGGTATCATCTGTGGTTAAAGCAATTTGTTCACCTTGAGGCACATTTTTAGCCACGATGGCTAATCGATGAATAGGTATTGATGGAACTTGTTCATTGTTATAGAGCTTAAGGATTGGCGTTCCGGTGGCATTTTCTCCGGCCAGAGCCAGATCAATATCCCCATCATTATCATAGTCAATCCAATTTACACAACAGAAGATAACCCCGGGCAGATCCTGCGTGGTATCCACGGTAAAGGTGCCAGTTTCGTTTTTATACAGGGTGGTGGTACGGCTGCCAGACATGTTTTGACCAGCAATAATCAGGTCAAGGCTGCCATCCCCATCATAATCCCCAAAAGCCATGGATGAATGAAAAACAGGAGTAAGTTTTTGCCTTGTATCCTCAACAAACCGTCCATTATCATTAATATATGCCTTTATAATTGCCCCATCAGGCAGCCAGCCACCTATAATTAGATCAAGATCGCCATCCCCATCGTAATCTCCCCATGCAAGTGAGCCATAATAGGTGCTTATTAATGTTTGAGGGTCTTCAATAAACTCCCCCTCCTTAGTCTTTCTATATATTCTGGTATATGGTTTCCAATCCGTTGTTTCATCACAGCCAGCCATGCAATAAGAATCTTTTTCCTCATCTTTATTGCTATCTGTCCAGGCAATAGAGCCATAGCGGATAGGTGGGTGCTGCGTTGTATCTTCTATCAGAATGCCATCTACATTCTGATATACCTTTGAAACAGGTTGTCTATCGGCATTATAGCCAGCTACTGATAAATCCAATCTCCCATCATTATTATAATCATTCCAACTAATCTTTCCATAAGAAACACCGGTTATTTTTTGGGTAATATCCTCTTGAAAGGTAACACTTCCCGGCTCGTTTTTATAAATCTTGGTCACTGGTTGTCCTGATTTTTCCATTCCACACACAGCCAGATCAAGGTCTCCATCCCTATCATAATCACCCCATGAAAGCGATGCCTGAGTAATCCCAAGAAATTGCTCCCCAGAATCAACTAATCCCTCACAAAAGGCAGAGATTGACAAGCATAGGAGAAATACCATAGCAAACATTAATCGAATCATTTTTACATACCCCCATCAATAACAAATAAGCATTCAGCTGATATTAATATAGCATAAACTGTAAGGGGTGTCAAGTGAAATTTTATCACAAGCAGCAATTCTAATTATGACATTTTTACCGCATAAATACATAACAACTCACCACGGAGACACAGAGGAAAATCGAAGGATAAATCTCTTATTTGAATGTGGCTGAACGCAGATTTTTGGAAATTTGAAGCATTATTCTGTGAATTTATAAAAATTTGCATTCCGTCAGTTTGTTTTTTTAAGTTA
>MNYI01000068.1 GCA_001873945.1 Candidatus Desantisbacteria bacterium CG2_30_40_21 | reverse complement strand
ATCCTGATTTGAACTATATCAATTGTAACTACTCAGGTAAAGTAATTCACCACGGAGAACACATAAGTTGATAGGTTGATAGGTTGATGAGTTTATAGATTAAAGGAACACAGATTCATAATTCATAAACATTTCCTATCAATTCATCCACTTATCAACCCATCAACTATTCAACTTATCAACTTTTTGTGTCTTCGTGCCTTTGTGGTGAGTAGTTACAAAAAATCACAATTTATGACATCTGATTTTATTCCATACAGAAACTATTGCAATACAAACCTGAATGTTACACTTTTCACTTTTCGTTTTTCACTTTTCACTTTTCGTTTTTCACTAACATGCCGAAACTACTGCAATACAAACCTGAATGTCACCCTCCCCCATTGGTCTTTCTGTTCTGCATCCATTGGCAATGGTGCAAACCTCCATCCCTTTAATGCCTGCAAGGCTAATTGATCCAATTGGGCATACCCGGAAGTCTGTTCAACAAAGGCATCAGAATTGACCATGCCATCAGGGGTAACAGTAAAATAAATAACAACCTGTGACTCAACACCTTTTTTCTCAGCCCAGGCAGGATATTCAGGTCGAGGCGATCTTATTTTTGGTCGTTTGGATAAGGGACCTATAATGCTTACAGTCGATGCACCCTCTTTTTTCAGGGTTTTAAGTTTATCTTCTATTGGTTGTGCCTCTTTTGGTTCTTCTGCTATCTCATCTGCCTCTGGCTTGATCATGGGTTTTGGTGCTGCTGGCTTTTTTACCGGCTTTTTTTTAATAGCTATTTCGGCCTTCTTTTCTGGTTCCTCCTCTGGAGGCATAAATGTTTTTTGCAATGGCACAACAGCAACCCTTTTCTTTTCCACTATACCGATAGGTTTTGTTTCCTGTCTTTCCTGCAAATTCACCATACTCCTTTCTTGCTGTGTCGAAGAGAGTGGTATCACCCTTTTCCCCGGAGCCCGTTTCTTTTTTTCCAATAATTGTTCCGGGTGAATGGTTTCTTCTAGTATCTGCTTAAAGCTCATTGATATAGGCTTGCTTGGTCTTATTATTCTTTTTACCTCTACCTGTTTTTCTCCAACCTCTTCTAATTGAATAGATTTCTCTGGTGTAATGATTAGGCTCTGGACAGGTTTTCTCTCAAGGCTGATATTCTTCTTTGGCAATCCTATTATATCGGGAAGTTTTCCCCCGTTTTCCTCATACAACTTGGTTAATGCTTTTTTCTTAAACTCATCCTTTATCTCAATTGGTTTTTCAATTGATTTTTCTTCCTCTTTTATTAATGGAGCATGAATTCTGGGTGTTTTTTCTATATCTAATGCCTTTTCCGCCTCTTTTTCTGGCTCAGGCAGAATAAGCCTTATTTTTTTCAACAAGTTAACGGTTGCCTGTTGTGGTGACTTCCAGAAGGGTATTGCCCTTGCCTTTTCCTTTACAGGCGACATCTCTTCCTCTAATGGCATTGGTTCAAGCAACTCCACATCAGTAATAATTACAGTCTGCTGGCAGGATTGAACATGAGTACTGTATGCAAACCCAAGCAGACAAATATGTGTAACAATAGAAATAATAAAGGATATACTTACCTGTCGTTCGAATAAAAACATATAATTTCCCTCTTTTCGTTGATTGGTTGAATAGATAGTTGATAGGTTGATGGGTTGATAAGTTGAAGGAACACAAATTCATAATTCATAAACATTTCCCATCAACCCATCAACCCATCAACCTATGTACTCTCCCCATCACCCCTCTGCCACCTCTATTGGCTCCTTATACCCCCCAAAGGGATACATCCCAACCCCAATGCCATTAAATCCAAGGGAGACAGCATTACATGGGTCATTTATTATCAAGGTTGCTGTTTTTGTTGTAACTGTTACATTAGGGGACAGGCATCCGGAAACATTTATCACACCCGGTTCTGCCCTTTTTAGCCTTGTTTCCATAAATTCCTTTTGATTGGTATATCGTTCCATGCGAGCAGTAAGTTTTTTGTGTGTCCAGAGAAGTCGTTTTAGTTTCATCTCACCATCAAGGGAGAGCTTACCCTCAGCCCTTTGTTTTTGCAGATGAGCAATATTTAACTCTAATTGTTGATAAATATTTATCTTCTGTTGATAGACAGATTGAAGGCTGGCCAATTCCTGCCTTGTTCTTGGCGAGCCACCAACCTCCACTATGGTTTTAATCCCAGCTGTACACCCTAATTCCTTAGTAGTAATCTCTATACCAGCCCGGGTTAAACCGCCAATAATAACACCCCGTTTTTTCCCTTCAAGCAGAACCCTGTTACCTGCATCAACCTTGGAATGAAGAATTTCCTCTAATACCCGCACATCATCCCTTGCCTCAATCGTGGCATGTTCAATGTATTTAGCAATTACATTCTGTCCAGCAAACAATCGAGCCACATTCTTCCCTTTTACCCCCTCACCAATGGCAATTGAGCCGCCAGCCGAAAGAAAGCATTTGCCCACAGACCCATGAACAAGAATATCACCTGCGGCTTCAACCTGAAATTCATCCAACACATCGCCCTTGACAACAACAGAACCAAGAAAATAGATACTTCCAGTAGAATAGTCAACATTCCCGGGGATTATAAGCGTATTCTCCACATTAATCTTTCCGCCGGAAAGCAGCACATGACCATCTATGGAGGCACGAATCTGGGTGTTATTTGCGGCAACATATATATTTCTTCCAATGGGCATCTTTATATCTGGCCCTGGTCTGGCAAGTGTTTCCTTGCCATTGACAAGCTTTCCAGTGATACCCTCACCAGGTGGTGTTTTTACTGCCAATATCTGTCCTGCCTTAACATTTTCTATAAGATTCAATGATTTGAAATCAATCCGTCCATGCTCATCCTCTATAAGGGTTATCTTTTTTTGTGTTTTGAACTTAAACTCTATTTGTGCCGGTGCCCCCTGAACAGGAAATGTTTCTTCAGCAATGGTTACAGGACCATAGGGACGATAATTCGGATCAATAATCTCGGATAGCACATCCTCTTTAATCCCGCAAATTACCCCATTTGCCTTCAGCTCTTCCATAACCTCTTCATACTGAATGGCTACCCCACCCGGTTTTGGCGGCACAACAAAGATAAGTACCTTGGTCAGGGTTGGCAATACCTCTATCTGAAAACTGCCATCAATGTGAGAAACCCTTCTCCTTTTTCCAATTCGGATAGGAATATTCAATGCCTCGTTAACCGTCTTTTCTACTAATTGTTCATCAACCTCACCAAAATCATGGGTTTTAATATATGCCAATACCTCTTCACAGGATATTTTTCTTCCATTGCCAAGTGAAGGGCTTATGGTTAAAAAAAGTCCTGTTTCAGTATTCATAAACTCAAAGTGTCCATTCTGGTCAGAGCATATCCCAAAAGCAGGTTCCTTTCTTTTTAATTCTAACCATTTACCGATCACACCGAGCCGAAATATACGGATAAGGAACAAATTATCTTCCGACTCGGATCTATTCACTATCTGTGAATCTACCTCTGAAGGGGCAAGGTTAAGCAATCTGGCACCTATATCCCGTGCATCTAACAGGCTTGTTGCCCGCAGCAGCACGGAGAATGTCTTTTCTGCAAATATCCTGCTTGCCCTTTCATCAGGTTTTATTTCTTCTGTAATAGCAGCACGGCTTTCTAATATCTTCCCCAAAGGGTGTGTATAGCGAACATCTGTCACCGGCTGACTATTATTTATCTCAATCAGCTTTTCACCCATAGTAATCCTTGTTTTTGGGTAAACCTGAGCACAGACAACCTCTCCACCCTCTTTTAGATGAATATCTGTAACTACCTCTGATCCAGTCATACCAATCCTTTTGGCAATAATACCAGATAAAGCAGTTATCTCTCCACCGTAAATAAAACCATTATCTATATGAATATTTCTGGCAAAAACCGTGCTGTTTTCAATACTCTTTTCAACAATAACATCCCTTTTTGCCTGAATGTCTGCCTCACAAATAGAATGAACAGATATTTTTCCCTCAGCATAAATCTGTGCCGCCCCTTTTCCATGCACACTTCCCTTTATAATAATATCCCCGGCTGATTCAAGTGTACATGCCCCGACATTACCATCAATATTAATATCACCATCAGTCTTAATGGTAAACCCATCCTTAACCTCACCGGCAACGATTACTGTTCCCTTAAAAGAGATATCGCCTGTCGTGTTATCCACATCACCAGACACCTCCAGCATCTCATCCACAAAGATACTATTGCCCTTCCAATGCACCTTGCCCTTTTCTAAGGCAAATACGCTTATCCCATCATTTGTAATAAAAGTATTCCTACCAGAGGTAATGGTAATATCCCTTCCATGTAAGGGTGGGATAATTTCTCCAGTTACTTTTATCCCTGATTTACCAATGGTTGGTGGCCTTTTCACGGCTAAAAGCTGTCCGGGAAAAACATCTATCTCCCTGTCCTCTGGATAAGAACCAAATCGATAGATAAAGGAAGCATCCTTGCCCTTAGTTGGCGGTAGTCCTTTGGCTATTAATAATGGTTTATCTGTAGCCCCATCCTTTAATGCATCCTGAATAACACTAACAAGAATGTCCTGTATCCTTAGTTCTGTCAAGGCATTAACTATTTCCTTCAGTTCAGGCATCCCATCCTTTGTATGGACAGGATTTATCCCTGTCTGGCTGTTGATAACAAGATATGCCCTTGTTTCATCCTCTGAAAGCTCTATTCTTATACGATCATTTAATGCTGAAAATATTTTCTTTTCCAAAATCTGCACCACCAGTTGTCATTGTTGCGTAACTACTCAGCCCCTTGCCGAAAGTGTATCTTTCACCGCTTTTTTGTGCCTTGTCATCTTCGGCTTCTGATTAATTTTTTAGAGATGCCCTGTATTAATTTCTGAAATAAGGATTATTTTAATAACTTCCTCTTTACAACCTAATAATTGACAGATTCAAACTCAAGATTGTCTAATATTTCACCTTCCTTAAGGGTAAGGGATTCGGTAATCCGTCGATTAGCCATAGCCAATTCATAGGTTGAATCAATCTCCAGTGCTTTGTCAAAACATGCAATGGCTTCCTCTTTTTGCCCTAAACAGCTATAGCAAATTCCCATATTTCCATAACTCTGGGCATGATTTTTGTCTTTAGTCAAAACTGCCTTAAATCCCTCCAAAGCCTTTTTCCATTCACCTTTTTCCATACAGGCAAAAGCATGGTCAAATATATCATTAGCCTCAAAATATGTTTCCATATCAATACCATTGTTTTTTTCACCATTTGCTCTACTCTTTTGATAAAGTCCCGGGACTGTTTAACCATGTAATCCTCTGACTTATCTATGGCTAAAACCTCCCTGAATGATTTTACTGCATTTTTAATGTCAAATT
Source organism: Candidatus Desantisbacteria bacterium CG2_30_40_21 (assembly GCA_001873945.1). GTDB lineage: Bacteria > UBA9089 > CG2-30-40-21 > CG2-30-40-21 > CG2-30-40-21 > CG2-30-40-21. Next base: position 22,098 of record MNYI01000068.1, on the reverse strand, counting down.
TTTTCTGATAAGCAATCCCCATATTAAAATGGGCTTCAGCAAGATAAGGGAAAATTTCAACAGATTTTTCAAAATACCTTATAGCTTCATCGTGGTTAGCCTTGAACGCATATACAACCCCCAATCCAAAACATATCATATAATTTTCTCTTAAATGTTTGTTTTTCAGGTCAATGAGAATGTCTTGTGCTTTTTTAATATCCCCTTCTTCGGCTATAGCCAAAGCTTGGTTGACAATATCTTCAATCTCAGGATTAATTTCTGCAATAAAGTGTTTCTTTGGAGATTCTTTGATTTTAGCCAAACGATATTCTCTGATTTCTTCAAGATATTAGCATCCTTCACACTCCTGGTTACCAATTTTAGCACAACACAAAGAGCAGATAAATTTATCCTCATATTGCTTACATATTCGCCTACCCTTATCTTTTCTACACATTTCACACTTTATTTTCATAAGAACCTCCATTGCTTAATGAGTTAAAAAGCCCGAACTGCACGCACTCTATAGGCAAAAGTAAGAAAAAAATTCCAGATGTAGGGGTTTGATTCATCTAACCCTTTCCATCTCAGCCCGGATAACCGAAAAGGTATGTCACACGGCAGGGGGAAGGGGGGGCTATAAAAATCCGTTGCATTTTTCCTTATCCCCCGCTGGCGGGGGCAGGGGGTGGATTCTCCTCTTTCTCCATATCCTCTCTTTCCTCAATCTCCTCTATAGCAATCTCAATAGCCTTTCCCACACCTTCAATAGCCGTTAATATATTGTCATCCGTAAACCTGATAACTGTAAATCCTGCCTTTTCCAGTTCTTTTTGTTTTATGCTATCTTTTTCAACAATCTTCTCAAAACTGTGAGTTATTCCATCTACTTCAATAATGAGTTTAAGCTCTATGCACATAAAGTCAGCTATATAATTAAGAACAGGTCTTTGTCTACGAAAGGCATAGCCTTTCATATTCCCGGCTCGTAAAACGAATTTCCATAAACAAGCCTCAGCTTTTGTCATATTCTTTCGCAAGGCATTTGCAAGAGGCTGTAAATTTTTCTGATAACCAAAATTATTTGTATCGTCAGCTTTCATTTTTTTAATTCCACCCCCTGCCCCCGCCAGCGGGGGACAAGAGATACTCCAAACAGTTGACATTCGAGAGACCGACCATCTACTACCCCCAATAGCTGAGGACAAGAAAAAGCAACAAAAGATGTATAGCAAACATTCAATCCTCTATCTCCACCAGCGATTGCAAGAATTGACTTCTGACCTCTGTTCCCTGTTTTTTATTTCTTATCCTCCACTATCGGAGACAGGGAAAGGTGACCATCTTTTCCTTTCCACTCTGGGCATTTCCTTATCCCCCGCTGGCGGGGGCAGGGGGTGGATTCTCCTCTCTCCTCATATCCTCTTTTCTCTCAATCTCCTTTTTTCTATCTCTAACTCAATTTGTTTTAAGAATTCAGTAAATGCCTTGACAAAGAAGTCTTCCAATGTCTTCTTGTCCCAATCTTCCCATAGGACACTGCCTTGAATATAATCTATTACCTGTTGTGTGGTATCAAATATTTCCTCATCCTTTTCTAATCCTGAAATATTGATAGTAAAAACAATAATGATAGTAAATCTGGTAGGTAGGATGACAAAGGTTAAAATCCCTTGTGGAATATATTTTCGTTGAGAAATTAGATTAAGTTGCAGGATACTTGTTTCTTCAGCTTTCCTTGTCTCCTCTGTTATGATTATGTTTCTACTGTTCAGGTATTGTGCAATATTCTGTAAGACAGATGACATGTATCGTTTTATATAGTGTTGTGCCTCCTGTGCAGCGGTAAGAAGTGGATAACTACTTGTCTGCTCTAAGTAATCTTCAACCCCAAACCTCACCATCTCTGATTTATTTTCTTCCACCATCTCTTTAGTCAGTTTTTCCAAAAACTGATATATTCGTTCCCTGCAATGTCTTCTCTTTTCTTCATCTACTGCCTTGCCAATTGGATCCTTATCCAATTTCTCAATCCTTTCCTCAAATATTCCCAATCTTCTCTTCAAATCCTCTTTACTGAAGGCATCCCTTCCTTCAATCACATTAAGCATAAGTGTGATTGTGCGGGTTACTTCCCGTTCTATCATTTCGATAATAAGGGTATAATCTTTTTTATCAGCCATATCTAATGCTTGATAATACTCCTGTGCCTCAGCATGATTTCTTGTCTCAAGGTATTCTGAAAGTGGTTTCCCTTTAGAGGTTAGCCCTTCTCGTAGGAAAAAGGCAGTTTCAGATAACGATAGGGTGTTACCCTCAATGGCATTACTATTGTATGTCCATTCAATCCTTAATTTTTCTCCAATAGCAGCCATTTTATTAGAATCTAATGGACGATAACTATCTAATTTTTTCTTGAGGATGGCTAATTCTTCAAACATACGGTTTGCTTCTGAGTAAATTTATTTATTGCTGTCTATCCTCATGCCGACAGGCTGTTACGGAATAGAAATTTGGCATGAGAGGCACACAATATGTTGTTCACATTTCCTTGCCAGATACCATATGTGGTATGCCAGTATCCTTGATTTTTAGTTCCGTAACAGCCTGTTAAGATGCCAATTTGGCATCTTAAGTTTTCAATTTCTTCTTGGGTAAGTTCATAAGGGTTTATACAGTATATCATTCTTTAAATAAGATGTCAAGAATTTTCCCTTGTGGCTCCAGGTCAATCGCATCTAAATTTTGCCAGATTTTTCCACCCCCTACCCTTGCCAGAGGGGGACATCCAGTAAGGGCGAATGATTATTCGCCCCTACATTACTGGAATGAGACAGTCTCAAACAAATTTAGGGTGCGATTTGCCCTGACAGGTCATAAATTTTATTGACAAATCAGAAAAATTATGGTATTATAATTACATAGTATTAAGGGGGAAGATAAATTGAAGCTACAAAAGATAATTATCCTTGGCTTAGTTCTTTTTTTTCTTGGAGTGAGCAGTATTAGTTTTGCTCAGGAAGGTTCCTCTTATCTTCTTGGACCTGAAGATATAATCAGAGTTGTTGTCTGGGAAAATCCTGATATGAGTGGTGAATTTAAGGTTGATCCTGCCGGAAATATTACTCAACTTATACTCGGTGACATAAAGGTTGAGGGATTAACTATTGTTGAACTGGAAAAGATATTATACGAAAAGCTCAGCAAGTATATTGAAACCCCGAAGATTACCATCACCATCCTTGGATATTTCAGCAAAAAGGTTTATATCTTAGGAGAGGTAAGACAGCCGGGAAAATTCCCAATTGGTGGTGAATATATTACTATTCGAGAGGCTGTCTTAAAGGCTGGATTGCCAACCAAAAATGCTGACCTGAAAAGGGTAAAGATCATTACCCCCGGAAAACCACAACCTGTCACAAAAATAATAAATCTTTATAATATCCTTTATAAGGGGAACATGGAAAAGGATATAAAGTTAGATTCCGGGGATATTGTTTATGTGCCTATGGCTTTAGTGCCACGGATAACTGATACCCTTGGACAGATTAGCTCTCCTTTTATGCAATATCTTTCCCTGTCAAATCTATTTGATAGTGTGTTTGGAAAGAATAGTGGGAGTGCTACAAAATAATAATTTATACTGGAGGAATGGACATTGCCAGAAAATCTACTCACAAGCATAAGAGAAAAGAAAGCACCTGAAACAAAGAAAAAGGAAAAACCAGATGGTTTTTTAGCCACATCTATTGCCTATGCAAAGGATGATTCTGGAATAGATGCTCGAATTGTAACCTATCATAGCCCAAAAACCCCAATCTCTGAACAATATCGAATGATACGAACCAATCTCCAACGGGTAAACCCTGAAAATCCCCCGCGACTTATTGCTTTATCAAGCTCCCTTCATCGTGAAGGCAAAACAACTACCTCTGTTAATCTGGCTGTTGCCATGGCTCATGACCTGAATAAAAATATTCTTTTAGTAGACTGCGATCTGAGAAAGCCAAATGTTCATAATTTGTTAGGGTTAAGAATGGAGGGAGGGATGTCAGATATCCTCACAAGAGGGGTAGAGTTGGATGCTGTGTTTAAGAAAACCAGAGCAGAAAATTTAACCGTACTTACCTCAGGCAAGATACCCTCTAATCCATCAGAACTTTTAGGCTCTCATCGGATGCGAGATCTACTGGTTGAGCTTAAAAATCGTTTCGATTATGTTATTGTAGATACCCCCCCGGTACTTGCCATCACTGATACAGGGATATTAGGAGCATTGGTTGATGGTGTTGTTGTTGTTGTTCAAACATGGAGAACGCAACGGGAGGCTCTTGATAGAGCAAGGTCATTCCTGTCAAATGCTCATGCCAATATCATAGGATATATTCTCACCGGTGTAGAATACTTTGTTCCGGGTTATCTCGCTAATTATGGATACCATTATGGTTATGGACAATACCATGGATATTACGCCCATTCCGAAGAGGTTTGATTTCTTTGAACATACAGCAGATATTGGTATAATTGCCTATGGGTAACCGTTCACTGGGGCATGAAGGCTTGTCATTCCCGCCCCCGTTTCCACGGAGGGCATAACTCCGGCGGGAATACAGAGTTATGCCAAATTGTTACACCAATCACGCCAAGTGAGGATTTTCTGCTCAACAATGTGCTGGATTCCTGCCGGAGTTTACCCTCGTGAAGCTTGTCCTCACGAAAGTGGGGAACTGGGACAGGTTTTTGAGACCTGCCCCCTTCTTGATTATACTCTGGCACCTTGTTGTCCAAGCAGTTGCTTACTCCCTGGCTTTACCAATGGTATTTTATCACGACACAATGGACAGCTTTGGGGATCATATGTTTCTATCTTCATGGTGGAAAGAACAACAGGTTTTATGCCTGCGATGGTTAGCCCTTCGCTTCTATCAATCAATGCCCCAATCCCGGCTACCTCACCACCAATCCCCTGAACAAGCCTGACAACCTCATGGACAGAGCCTCCGGTGGTAATTATATCCTCCACAACCACAACCCGTTCACCTTTTTTTATCTCAAACCCGCGACGAAGCGTCATTCTTTGCTCCTCCCTTTCCGCAAACAGTGCCCTTACCCCAAGTGCCCTTGCAACCTCATAGGCAATAATTATCCCACCTATAGCCGGACCAATAACCACATCAATCTTTTGATTCTTAAATCGCTCAGCTATGGATGCCCCAAGATGGGTAGCATAGATAGGGTATTGAAGAATTTTGGCACACTGAAGGTATTTCCCAGAATGCAGCCCTGATGAAAGTAAAAAGTGTCCATTCAACAATCCCTCTGTCTTGAGCAATAATGAAACGATATTTCCTTCGACTTGCATGATATTTTTTCTCCTTTTTCGTAGGGACAGGGTTCATCCCTGCCCGAATAATCCCTGCAATGAATTTCACTCCCGAATCTGTCCATTCCCAAGAATGATAAATTTGGTAGTTGTCAGCTCACAAAGCCCCATTGGTCCACGGGCATGTAATTTCTGAGTACTTATCCCCATCTCTGCCCCCAACCCAAACTCACCGCCATCTGTAAACCTTGTGGAGGCATTAACATATACCGCTGCTGCATCTATTTCCTGCAAAAATCTTGCCGAATTAGCGTATGAAGAGGTAACAATTGCCTCTGAATGGGATGAACCATATTTATGGATATGCTCAATAGCCTCATCCAATGATGAAACAACCTTTATTGACAGGATAAGATCAAGGTATTCCTTGCCCCAATCCTCTTCTGTTGCCTCAAGGATATCAGGGACAATACCCCTTGTTTCCGTGCAACCCCGCACCTCTACCCCTGCCCCCTTAAGCTGGCCAATCATCTCTGGCAGAAATTCCATGGCAATATCCTTATGCACCAACAGAGATTCCATGGCATTGCACACCCCGGGTCTTTGCACCTTAGCGTTAAAGACAATCCTCATTGCCATGGATACGGCAGCATCTTTATCCACGAATACATGGCAATTACCCGCACCATGGCTAATGATTGGCACCGAAGACTCTGTCCCGATTGTCTCGATGAGTGATTTGCCGCCACGAAGGATAATAACATCCACCAACCCATTTAATTTCACCAATTCCCGCACCGCTTGACGATCAGTATTCTTAATTAATGAAATGCTGCCTTGAGGAACACCTGCTGAAGTAGCTGCATTATCAAGTGTTGATGCAATGATCTTGTTGGAATTAATTGCCTCACTTCCTCCGCGTAAGATAACAGCATTACCAGACTTAAAGCATAATCCGGCAGCATCCGCAGTAACATTGGGTCTGGCCTCATAAATGATACCAATTACCCCCAGCGGCACCCTCATCTTGCCGATTTGAAGCCCATTTGGTCTGCGGCACATAGAGCCTATCTCCCCAATCGGGTCAGGCAAGGCAGCTATATCTCTTAAGCCAGCTGCCATAGCCATTACCCGTTTTTCATTCAAAGCAAGCCTGTCTACCAAAGCAGCAGAGAGTCCCCTTTCTTTAGCATTATCCAAATCCTTTCTGTTTTCTTCTAAGATTTGCTCCAGATTATCCAATAATGCCTCAGCCATAGATAGTATCGCATCATTTTTCACCATAGAGGATAAATTAGCCAATTTTCTGGAAGCCTGTCTGGCTTGTGTAGCCATTGATATTATATCATCCTTGATACTCATAAGTTACCTCCTTTCAGCCGCAGATGGATGCGATGGACACTGATGGACATCATAGACATCATGGACGATGATGGACATCATGTCCATCGCGTCCATCTGCGGCTACCGCGTCCATTACATCCATTGCGTCCATCGCGTCCATCATCGTCCGAGTAGTTACATCATTTTCAACAATCCTTTTACATACTCATCATCTGGTTTTAACTCCAGTACCCTTTCAAATTCCTTCCTTGCCTCATTCTTCATCCCCTTTTGATAATAGATAGAGCCAAGGTTTTTATGAATATCCATATTTTCCGGGTCCCTCTTCAATATCTCCTGAAATGCCTTAATGGTTTCATCAATCATTCCCTTTTTATAATAAGACTCAGCCTGTTTCAGATACTTTTCCGTACCCTTGCCATATTTTTCGTCTGCCTCAAAAACCCTTTCCTGCTTGCCTGAAATAGCGTATACTCTTTTCAGGTTTGCCAATGCCGATGGGTGTTTGGGGTCATATTCCAGGGTTTTTTCAAACATTTTAATAGCTTCCTGCCATCGTTTTTGATTGGCATAGAGGGTACCAAGGTTGTTATAGGCATTAGTATGCCCCTTACTCAGGGCAATTGTTTTCTTATACGACTCCTCAGCCTTTTTTTCTTCACCCATCAGAGAATAGACCATACCCAGATTAAAATATGAGCCCTCATCCTTGTGAATAAATCTTAAAAGTAGATGGCTGCCGTCAAGCACCTTTTTAACCCACACCTGTCTGTTTTGAACATCATTATTTGCCCTTTCCACATAGATGCTGTTTAATACCTTCCAGTAGCAGGTTTCATAAGGGAACAGTTCAACTGCCTTTTCTAAATAGGGGATAGCCTCTACATACCTCTGTTTTTCTACAAAATCAAATCCCTTTCGATACCAGATGTCAGCTCGATATTGGATAGTGGCTAAAAACATAACTGTTATTATCCCAATAAACGAAACAGAATAAAGCAGCCACCTTATTGGAGCAAGAGGAATTCTCGGTTTATCCTCTCCTGATATTTCAGGACGAATTACAAGCCCTCCGATAACCATCATCATACCCATGGATAACCAGAATAACGACATAATACATATCAGTCCGAAATTAAATTGATTCTGGATAAGATACCCCAGTTCGCATGCCCCAAGGCAGACAAACAAAATCTGAACATCCCCGGTAAGCCTGCGGCATGTTTTTAGAAAAACTAAGGCAATGGTTACTAAAAGCCACAGATATATCAAAAGTCCGATTAGTCCTCGAGTTACAGCTACATCCAGAAAATCATTGTGAGCCTTGTCTGTGCCTATATTTGCTAATTGCAGGGTATCAAGCCCTATGCCCAGAACAGGATGTTTTTTAATCACCCCAATGGTTGACTTCCACAACCCAATTCGTCCGCTTCCAAAACTGCTAATATCAACCTCTTGTGGCTCCTTTGCAACCCCAGGAATAGAAGTTTCTACCTGTATTTGCGGGCTATCAGTAATATTTATAAACCTTTTGAGCACAGATGTATCTGGATTTATCATAAAATAGGCGATAAATGGTATCAAACAGGCTATGAGTATATAAAGCCTGCTCTTTTCTTCCAATATCCTTTGTCTATCAGCCATGATCACAAACAATACTAATCCAAAAATAATCCCAAGTGTTGTTGCTCTGGTGTTGGTATAGAAAAAGCCTATCAGGATAAGGAGAATTGCTGCCCCATAGTACCATGGTCGTAATACTCGTAATACAAGAGGAAAAAAACGAGTAACCGTATCTTTTAATTGAGGCAGCATTTCTGGCAATTGCTCATTTTTTCCTTGTTTTTTCCTTTGTTTTCGTGAGATACCCTTAGCGGAAGTAGCACCACTGGCACTTTTACTTGATGGGTGTGTTTTTGTGACGGAAATCAATTCATTTTTCTTAAAGTACATGGCCAAAGCAAAGAAAAAAACCATGATCAGATAGGTAGAAAGAAAGGGGGGACTGCCAAATGTAGCAAAAACACGGGCACGCGCAGAAAAGCTCCATGAGAATGGGTCAAGTCCAAAATGCTGAAAAATACCATAGATGCTTTCAAAAACTGCAACCACGATAGCTGTTTTTATCATCTTCCTGACAAATGTTCTGTCTGCAAAATTGACAACCAGATAGTAAAGGCAAACATAACCTGTTATGGCAAATAAGCCCTCGTATCGTTTATAAAATCCAAAAAGGCTGATACATGGAGATAAGGAGATAATCGTACAAACAATGTTTATCCCCCAGAAGGCAAGGATAGGGATATCTAATGGGGTGCGGACAAGGCAACATTTTTTGCTACTCAGCCATTTTATTGCCCAGCAGCCAAGCATGGGGATAACAAAGAGGTAAAGAAGGGTTAGCTTTGCCAGATCAAAGGTAGCATATAATCGCAAATCAAACCAAATCGGAATGCAAAAAATCACGCAAAGAAGTAGGAATCGAATAATTTTGTCACACATGGCTTATCTTCCTCTTAACAATATGCACTGAGGTGCTGAATGCAATCCTTAACACTTGCAGTCAAGTTACTTGAGCAAACATACAGGCTGGAGCCAATCAAAAACACAACATCATTCCCGTAAAACTGCTTCAAGCTCTTGATGTTTTTAATATCAATCCCACCGGCTGGCACAGGAAAAGCAGTTTTTAACCCTCCCATTTTCTTTTTTAAGGCATACCCTGTTTCTTGACAAATTTTCTCTGTAAATGGAAATCTGCCGCCATAGTTCGGGTAGATTACCATGTCTGCCCCTGCCAGACGCATCAAATCACCAAGGACTATCTCTGTCGAAATCCCATGAAATAATGTTCCCATCAACGCAGGATGAGCCATTATTGGCAAGCCAAGATTATCTGCCAGATACCGCATGATATCCAATCCAACAATCAGAGGTGAAATAAGAAAGCCTCCAACACCCATCTCCTTGCCTCTTTCGGCATGATCTATTAATTTTTCATGGGTATCGGTAATGTTGGGAAAATAAAGCACTCTTTTGCCTGTTTCTTCTTCCGCCTTGTTTATGGCAGAAAGGCAACACTGCACCCTTTCCTTAAATGGACAAAAGCTATGATCAACCAAACCATGGTCATCCTTGATAATATCAATACCACCCAAAGCAAGTTTGTATGCCAATCCTGCCAATTCTTCCGGTGTTTTACCCATGGGCTTAAGGGCTGTGGCCAATAATGGACGATTTTCTACATTGAGAAGTCGTCTTAGACCATCTATGCCAAAACCCGGACCAGAAAAATGAGACAAAAAACTATCGGAAAACTCAATGCCAATTAGCTTTATGCCTGATTTAAGAGAGATATTGCCATATAGCACGCTTAATAATTGCGGTAGCTGGTAAGCAGTGATTTCATCTGGATAGCTGATAATAACACTAAAGATATTATCTCCTGTTTGGCTTATTCCCTCTACCCTGCCGATGATATTTTCCTGTATCCATTTATCCTGAGCCAGCTGTTTTACCACCTCAACAGTTTGTTCGATACAAATATCATCAGCCATTTCCTGTATGGTTTTGCCAGCAGAAGCCTTTATTTCATAGGTGACTAAAAGACAACTGGTATTTGCCACTCTATTTTTGACCCTTATCTGATTTTAGATGAAGCACGCTAATAGAGTTACCCCTGATATTTCCGGTGATGATTTCGTTTATTCCATCGTTATCAACATCAGCAATAAATAGACCACCAGGGCAATCTCCTGCATAGTAGGCAGTAGGTTTGAGTAATTTACCATTCCCATCCTGAAGGAATACAGAGATGTTTTTTCCATGGGTTGATATCAAATCCTGCCTGCCATCATTATTAACATCACCAATTCTTATGCCGCCATTACTTCCCTCAGTAGCTGTGTATGTGCCAATCAAGCCTATAGAGTTATCCTTACGGCCAAATATACTTATCGGTCCACCACCAGAGACAGCTATTTCATTTAGCCCATCCCCGTTTATATCGCCAAGGCAGACATTTGGCGGATTGCCTGATGGCACAGCTAAGTTGCCAGCAAGCACCATGCTTCTATCTGGTTGTTGAATATAGAGTGAAATCGTATTGTTACTGTAATTGACACAGGTAATATCATGCATCTCGTCACCATTAATATCACCAATACAAAGCCAGAAAGGGGTAGCACCGGCAGGATACAGCAGATGAGCAAATATCTCTCCATTATTCAATCTCTGCATGGTCAGACTGTTTGCCTTCTGGAGTGAACCAAAAAGATATTGATAGGTTTCAGGACATTCCTTTAACCATGTAAGAATACTAATGCTTTGTCCGCCTGAATTTGCAACAACAATATCATTACGGCCATCTGAGTTTATATCGCCAACTGACAGACCATATGGTCCGCGACCAGTGGAGTAAACATCTGTTTGAGTAAGTGTTCCACCATCGTTTTGAGAAAAGACATAGAGCTGATCTGCTGCAGCACAACCAACGACTACCTCATTTTTCCCATCGCTGTTCAAATCGCCTATCCCTACACCAAATGGCCCCTGACCCACTGTATAGGTAGCCTGCGTGGCTAATGTGCCACCTTTTTGTTGAATAAAGACACTGATATTGTTGTCATAATAATTGGCAGAAACAACATCATTCAGCCCATCACCATTAACATCCCCTGCAGCAATAATCCCTGGTGAACCACCGGTATCATATGTCACTGGTTCACTTAAAGAAAAATAGGCTGTCGGGACAGAGGAGGAAGCAGATTTATGAGAAAACTGACTAATAACAAATGGGGAAATATTGTTATTTTTATCTATCGTTGCTATATAAAATTTGTGATTGCCAGGATACGAAACATGAATCTTAATGGGTGATCGTTTTGTCCAATTAAAATTTGGCTGATTATCAAGCTTGCAGTAATATCCTTTGGTATCTGTCCCTTGCTCCTTCCATGAGACATTATAACAAGATAATTCATCTCCGCCTGTAGGGGTAAACTTTATCTCTGATGGCGGGGTAACCCCTGCATAACAAAGATTAGCTAAGAAAATAATTGGAACGACATATTTTGTAAGCTTCAAGACAATCCCTCCTTAATTTGTATTTTTTGGTATCTGACATAATTTTAGCATAACATCTAAACAGATGTCAAGGATTATTTTTTCCCTAACAGCCTGTCGAGCAAAATACTCATGTTCCACCAATTACATTATGTATGCACCACGCGAAAAACCTCTTCTATGGTAGTCAATCCATTGAGTACCTTTTCTATCCCATCTTCAAGCAATGTTTTTAAGCCCTCTTGTTTTGCTATTTCCAGCAGATGGAGGCTGCTGACTTGATCTGCAATCCCTCTTTCAATCTCTGTAGACATAATCAGGAGTTCAAATATACCAATTCTCCCCTTATAACCAGTCCTATTACAAACATTGCATCCCTTACCCTTGAATAGTTGCATATTATCAGGGATAGGGATAGACAGTTTATCCATAAACTTTAACAGATTACTGGATGGTTGGATTGGTTCTTTACAGTTGGGACAATTGACCCTAGCCAATCGTTGAGCTAAAACACAACGCAAGGTAGAAGCAATAAGGAATGGTTTTATACCCATGTCTATAAGTCTGATAACTGTGCCTATAGCATCATTGGTATGCAGGGTACTCAAGACAAGATGTCCGGTCAGGGCAGCCTCAATAGCTGTTTGAGCCGTTTCAAAATCACGAACTTCACCAACCATAATGACATCCGGGTCCTGGCGGAAAAAAGTCCTTAATCCTGTGGCAAAGGTAAATCCAATGCTGGGCTTAACTTGTACCTGATTAATTCCATAAAGATAATATTCTACCGGGTCTTCAATGGTAAGTATTTTTTTTGTTGGAGAATTTAATGTGTTGAGTACAGCATATAAGGTAGTCGTTTTCCCACTACCAGTGGGTCCTGTTACCATAATCATTCCATTTGGTTGAAAAACAGATGCCCTAAAGTTTTCTGCCATAGCCGAGATTAAACCAATATCCTCAAGTTTCAGGGAAATGCTTGCCCTATCTAAAATACGAATAACTACTCCCTCCCCGGCAATGGTAGGCAGAATAGAGATTCGTAGATCAATAGCCTTTCCCTTAATATTCATCTGAACTCGTCCATCCTGAGGGAGTCTTTTTTCAGTAATATTCAGTCCGGACATAATCTTAATTCTGGAAATAATAGATGCTCGCAATTCCTTTGAAAGGGTCATGATATCCCGCAAAATCCCATCGATACGATACCTTACCTTCAGGTTATTTTCAAATGCCTCGATATGAATGTCACTGGCTTTTTTTTCCATAGCCTGAATAATTATCCCATCAACCAATTGAATAAGTGGGGTATCAATGACAACAACCTCACTTTTTTCCTTTCTTTTTCCTTCCAGAATGATACTTGATTTAGAAACTACATCCACAATATTTTGAAAAGCCTGATCGCCAAAAACCTGATTCAATGCAAATTTAATATCAGGTTCATAACCAAGCAAAGGCTCTATCTCGTAGCCAGAGACAAGTCTTATATCATCTATGGAAGAAACATCTGAAGGGTTGGTCATTACCAGAGAAAGCTTATTCTCTACCTTATTGATACATATAAGACTATATTTTCGACATGTAGCCTCTGGAAGCAGACGGACAAACTCTTCATACTCAGGATAGCAAGAGACATCTACGAATCGTGTGTGAATCAACTCCGCCTTTCTGGACATAAGGGTATTTTTATCTATAATACCAGACTTGACAATCATCTCCTCTAAACCAGCTGACTTATCCTTTTCCTTTTGAATAAGTTCGTCAATCTGGGTTGTAGTAATGAGCCCTTCTTCAATCAAAACATCTGTAAGTTTTATGTGAGAAAATTTTCCCATATCAGGTGTTTCCTTGTGCTTGTGTAGAGGCAGGTTTAGAACCTGCCTCTACGAAGATAATTTCGTTGAATTTATTTCACTTAATTTCCTTTCGATTTTTTCCTTCCATTTTTGTCCCTCACGAGTACCCATCCATACCCCAAATATTAGTCTTTCTCCCTTATTCTCAGAATAGAATATTCTCAATACCCTTCCAGGGAAGATGGGTTTTAACAGATGTGTCATTCCCAATTCTACCCTGGTAATGCACTCCAGAGGGATAAAAAATTCTTTTGGTGGAAGCCATCTATTAAAATAAATACCTTCAGTAGTAAACCGTAAATTCCCTTCGCCACAAACAGTAAGTTCTCCAGCCAGTCTGCCAAGCCATGTATCCCCTTCCTTTTCAACACCCAGATATACCGCACCAATACATTTTAGAATAATATTTTCCATGATTATAAATCACCCCTTTCACATTTACCTGAACAATTGCATTTATTTATATTATACACCAATTCAGGGAATAAGTCAAATAAAATATCGGGAAAATGGGGGAAAATGGGGACAGTGCCCTATTTCCCATTTTCCCCGTCCCCATTTCCCCCCCATAATCGTTATTACCAGACAAAGATAGGCAAACATATCCCCTCTTTGAGAGTAGAATGTGAGGTGTTTATTTAAGAAAATGTGACTAATAATTATCCCTTCTCTGCCTACATCTACCAAATGTTCAATCTTACCGTTTGGATTGATAATGGCTGAAATCCCTGTATTTCCAGCACGGATAAAATATCTTCTGTTTTCTACGGCTCGAAAAACATCCATACTAACATGTTGATAATAAGAGGCTTTTGTCCTTGTCCAGGCATCATTGCTGATATTAACTATAAATTCCGCCCCTTTTTTAACAAACCTTCTGGTCAGATCACCAAATATTCCCTCATAACAAATAAGCGTACAAAACCTGCCCGGTTCATTAAATACAGTATATTCCTTTCCATGAGAATATATGCCAGCTTGTGGGAATGTCTTTCTCAAAAGCGGAAACAATTCCTCGCCAGGGATCATCTCTCCAAACGGTACAAGATGGATCTTGTCGTATCTGTTAATTATCTGCCCATTGTTTGAGATAAGAAAGGCACTGTTATAATAATTCCCTTCAATCATATGTGGTGCCCCTACCAGAAGATAGCTATTGAGCTGTGTAGTTATGGATAATAGTTTTTTCTTTATCCATGGTGAGGTGGCAGGAGAGGAAAGAATAGCTGTTTCTGTCCAGATAATCAGGGAAGGGTCTGCTTTAGCAGCCTTGACGGTAAGTCTATTGAGCATAAGCAATATCCTTTCACGGCTTGTTTCCCACTCCCAGCTTTGATCAATGCCGATATTAGTCTGTATCACCGCTACTTTTAATGGCTTGCCTGATGCAAGATTTTCTCCAAGTTTTATATTTCCCCATACCAGACAAATAATAATTAGCGTCACAGTTATCCCTGTCCCTGACCAACTCCCACTTGTTCTGCTGATTATCCCAGCGATCATCGTATTAATCAACATCAGCAGGAAAGAAACCCCAAAAACACCTGTCCATTCAGCTATCTGAATAAGAACAAGATTTTGATATTGAGAATATCCCAATATTCCCCATGGAAATCCTCCAAGAGGGAAATGACTTCTGATAAACTCCAATGCCGTCCAGATGATGGCTGGTGCAAATAAGGATGCCCTTGTCTTCCATATACAGACACCCATGGCAAATACCCCGATAAATAATGCACAAGCAATGGTAGCAACCATCCAGCCTATAGCCAGCAACCATTGATCTACTTGATAAAGCCTGATACCAGCTATCCAGAATAATAATATGCCAAAAAAAACAATCCCTGTAATTAGTCCAAGCACAAATACTTTTGGAATACTTTGCCCCCTGATGGCTAATAAAAGTGGCACCATAGCGATAAAAGCAATTAAAGACATATTGGCACATGGAAAGATCGTGCTAAGAAGCAATCCAGAAAGAACAGCTAATAGAGAATGTAAAATAAAACACATATGTATCTCCTTACAAAATATTAATATAACTACTCACCACGAAGATATAACGAGTTGATAGGTTGATAGGTTGATAAGCTGATGAATCGATGGGAAATGTTTATGACTTATGAATCTGTGTTCCTTCAACCTATCAACTCATCAACCTATCAACCTATCAACTTTTGAACCATGACCAGAACATTAACAGTTTATTCATTACCCGACAATTTGTCAAGAGAAATTAGTTGACTTTTTGCATGCATTCATGTATAATTAATTATACTATAATCTGTTGAGGTATAAAATGCAGGTGGACACACTTATAGTTGGAGAACTGAGAGTAAATTGCTATATCATTAGCCATGAAGATTCAAGGGAATGTATTATTATTGACCCAGGAGAAAATGGGGAGAGAATATTGCAGTTCTTAGAAGAAAAGGGGCTAACTCCTATTTATATTATTAATACACATGGACATAGTGATCATATTGGAGCAAATCTCTTTATTGCTGAGCAAACCGGAGCAAAGATACTTATTCATCAAAACGATGCTAAAATGCTTCATGACCCAATATCAAATCTTTCTTCTTTTCTGAGTAACCCCGCGGTATCTAAACAAGCTGATTATATTCTGGAGGACGGTGAGATACTTGAAATTTCCGGGATAACTATTGAAGTAGTCCATACGCCAGGACATACTAAGGGTGGAATCTGCCTGAAGATTGATAATTATCTCTTTACAGGTGATACCTTGTTTGCCGGAGGGGTAGGACGAACAGATTTTCCCAGTGGCTCACATAAAACCCTTATGGAATCTATAGGCAAGAGATTAATGACATTAAGTGATGAAATAACCATCTATCCAGGACATGGAGAAAGCTCAACTATTGGCATGGAGAGAAGAAATAATCCGTTCTTAAATACAGCTATGAGGAATTAGGGAAAATTAATGAAGGAACAAATTGATAATTTTATTAATTATTTGGGAATAGAAAGGGGATTGAGTGAAAATACCTTATCTGCGTATCTGGAAGATCTTCTTCAATATGTTGAGTTTCTTAAAACTACGCAAGTAAACTCATGGGATGAGGTTATGCGGGGACAGGTAATCTCCTATGTTATTTATATGAGGGATCTGGGATTAAAACCAACCTCTATTGGTCGCAAGATAGCTGCAATAAAAGCCTTTTTTCGTTTTTTGACTCAAGAAGGGATATTAAAAATAGAGCCTACTGTAGATATAGAGTTGCCAAAAAAAGAGGATAAACTACCCAGGTTTCTTACAGTAGCTGAGGTGGAAAGATTGCTGAACAATCCTGACATCGGTAAACCATTGGGTTTAAGAGATAGGGCTATGTTTGAATTCCTCTATGCTACAGGGGTTCGTGTTTCAGAGATTATCAATGTTAAAATAGAGGATATTAACCTTGCCGTAGGATTTGTCAAGGTATTTGGAAAGGGTAGAAAGGAAAGAATAGTCCCTATTGGTAAGACTGCCATCGACTATATTCAGCAATACCTTTCCACCGTACGGCATAATCTGATAAAAAAGAATAAAAAAGGCTCGAAGGATTCAACAGATATTCTTTTCTTGAATTGGTACGGAGAACCACTTACCAGACAAGGATTCTGGAAGATAATAAAATGGCGGGCAAGATGTGCTGGGATAGTCAAAACTGTTTCACCACATATTATAAGACACTCCTTTGCTACTCATTTGTTAGAAAATTTTGCTGACTTAAGGAGTGTTCAGGAAATGCTTGGCCATGCAAATATTGTGACAACTCAAGTCTATACCCATCTCAATTCCGAACGATTGAAGGCAGAACATGCTAAGTTTCATCCGAGAGGGTAAGGTTTGTAGTAACCCCATTTATGGGTAAACTGACACGAACAACCTACTAAGTCGTCAAGAAAAATAACTTGCAGGAGTCGTGTTGCCAATCCATCTTGGCTGGTTTCGTTGTTCGTCGCTTACATACAGTCAGACTTGTCAGACTTGCCAGCCAAGCGTCTTGAATGACTCTTGGTGTACAACTTATTTTTTCTTGACTCCTAAAGTGGGTAGCACAGACATTCTTGTCTGTGATTTTTCATGGGTTACTGACCGCTAATAGCTGAAAGCTTACAAATAAAAGGAGATATTTATGAACACAAAATCAATTGCTAAATGGTGTGATCGACTTATTGTTATTGGAATCTTTATCATGGTTTTTGCAGTACCCCTATTTTTTGATATCCATCTCTACAGCACCTTTGATCTTTCAAAGGTTGGCATGATGTTTTTCATTACACTGATTCTGCTCTCTCTGTGGCTGGTGAAAATGGTTACCTTGGGCGACTTCAGGTCAATTAGAACCCCATTTGATTTTGTTGTTTTTGCATTCTTAGCAAGCAATATTGCCTCTACTCTATTTTCTCTTAGTCCAACAATGAGCCTATTTGGCTGCTACAAGAGATACGAAGGATTACTTGCCATTACCTGTTATATTGTCATCTATTTTCTCACCGTTAACTTTATAAAAACAAAGCGACAGGTTCTCGGGATACTAACATCCGTGCTTATGGTTGGTACCATCTCCGGGGGATATGCTCTGGTGCAGCACTTTGGCATGGATCCCTTATCATGGGAATCATTTAACCCCTGGAGAATTATCTCCTTCTTTGGCAACCCTGTATTTTATACAGTCTATGCCCTGATAGCCCTTCTAATTGGTATTGGCTTATACCTGTACATTGGCAAGGATGAGATAGAACGACCCAAACCCCCTGTTGTGCAAAAGGCAAAAAAGAAGAAAACAGAAAAGGTAAGGGTACAGGTTAGTCAGTCAACCACAAGCCCTTTATATGGGAATATCAGCCGTAGTGTTATAGCTTGCATTGCTATTTTTATTACCTACTGGGGATTCGCCTTAGGTAATACTCGTGGATGCTATCTGGGACTATTTGTTGGTGGGATTATGTTTTTTTGCCTTATGGGTAGAAAGCTATTACAGATGGATAAGAAGAAATTAATTGCCCTTGGTATTGGGTTGTTTGTTTTATTCTTTTATTATAATATTATGGTCAAGGAAAGCTCTGTTATTGCAAGGTTTGCAGGATTATTTGCTAAAGGTGAAAATATCAGCCAACTTGCACCAGAGGAAAAGGCAACTCGACTCCAGATGCCTATCATGGGCGTAAATGTTGTTATGCCATGGAGAATCTTTATCTGGAGAAGTGCCATTGAGACCATTAAAGACTATCCCATCTTCGGCACAGGACCAGATACCATGGGATTGGTTTTCCCCATGTATTTGAAAAAGATATTTCCAAAAGATGGCAAGGGACCAATAGAGTTTGAGGATAGAACCCATCAGGATTTTCTTGACCATGTTGTTGCCCGGGGTGGCATTGGGGCATTTATATATATCTGGGGTATTGTCTGTTTCTTCCTGCTTATCTGGAAGTTCTATTGTCATAGCACACCTGCTGGCAGACCAATAATTCTTAGCCTTGGTGCCAGTATCCTTGGCTATATCATCCAAAATCAGGTCAGTTTTAGTGTTACACCCGTGTCTTGTACTATAGCCATATTAGCTGCTATTACTGTAAGAAGTGGCTGGATATTTCAGCAACCAGCAACTTCGCCCACCTGTCTGTCAAACAATCCAATGATTGACAGGGTATTAAATACAGCCTTCTTCTCAGGGCGTTCCTTTGTCCCGCAACAGCTTAATATCAAAGAGGAAAAACCAAAGAATGAAGGTGTGTTATATATTGGCTATCTATTAATTCTGTGTGGATTAATAGGGTTATGCTATCTTACAGGGCGGATGTATACAGCTGATAAATACTATAAAATGGGTACAGTATTTCTGGGCAGGGATAACAACAGGGCAGTTGAGGAATATCAAAAGGCAATTGATTCATTCCCTTATGAGGTCAGGTATCGGGACGAGATAAACAGGGCATATATTGAACAGGCACGGGGTGCTGCCACAGACGAGGAAAGGATAACATGGGCTTGGCGGGCTGTTGACGGAGCAAGTGAAATATTAAGAAGGGTGCCAGGGTATGCCAACGGTTATTTTACACTGGGGATTGCCTATTACCTTTTATCTAAGACAGAAAACGATGAATTTAGCCAGAAGGCTGTTTATTATTACAAAAAGGCATCGGAACGAAACCCATTTTCATCTGATACCTATAATAACCTTGGAGTAATCTACACCAGACAGAACAAGCTTGATGATGCTCTGGTTGTGTTTAAGGAAGCATTCAGGATAAATCAAGGACATACAGCTGCTCTTGATAATGTTGCCAGAATTTATATCACCAAAAATGAACCGGAAAAGGCATTAGAAACCTTAAATGAGTTACAAAAGATAGACCCAAACTATCAGGCAGCACGAATCCAGAATATGATTGGCTACCTCTGCTGGCAGCTTGGAAGGTTTGATGAGGTGGTTGTTCGGTGCAAAAAAGCTCTTGAGGTTGACCCAAAGGACATTTCAGCCTTAGAAAACCTGGGCACAGTCTACATGAAAAAGGGAATGTATAAAGATGCAGCTATTGAGTTTCAGAAGGTACTTGAGATTGAACCCAATGATCCCAAGGCAATGAGAATGTTGCAAGCTATGAGTACACGGAAGTAAATGCGGAATACAGGAGGAAGGAGGCAAAAGTCAGGAGCTGGTGGCTAATGATAAATTGTTATAATATTATTTCTCGACAAACCTTCTGAGCCGTAATAGGGACTTATTATCTGTGTGATTGATTTTTTATTGTTTATAATAAGTTCTTTCATCCGATTATCCAATTCGTAATTCTCTATGACAATATAATTAGCTTTTTGGATAACTTTTTTTAACCTTGAAAAATCTCTTGGCAATACGAATGCCTCGTGCGCCGAAAAATGTGTTTGATGAAAAATTGGATACAAGGACATCGGACCCAAGACAAACAAATTCGGTTTATTTGGGATGTATTGATTGAGTGAGTCTTGATAAGCCTTAAAATCAAACTGCCTGTATTGATAAATATATTTTATCAGTCCTGATATATTAACGACACAAACCAGAATAAGAAAAGTTGTTATTATTTTTTTATTTTTAGCTGTAATTAAACTGAGCCACACTATTAATATTATCGGAAGCATAAGGATAAAATATAGTTCGTTGAATTTTGGTAAAACAAAAAATTGAGATACAAATAAGACTGATACGAAAAGAAGGTGCTGCTGAATCTGCGAGAGTTTGTTTCTGAGCATTATTATAAGACCACCAAAGAGCATCAGTACCATCAGGGTAATCTTTTTTGAAGTGAATAGTAACATCAAAAGACCAAAGACTTTATTGATAAAATGAACTCGAAATTCAGATCGATCGGCAATAACTTGATGTAAAAAAGCCTGCGAATCACCCATAATCCAAATAATGTAGGGAATAAGTGGCAAAAGAAACATGCCGATAAATATCATACAAGGCTTCCAACTTCGTTTCCTTAGCAACTCAAATAACCACAAAAAAAACAGCGGCAATCCATACATATGGGTTAACAGCATCAAAGTATTAATAACAGCACCAGCTATGACATATCTATTCTGATTATATTTTAACCATCGAAGAAGCAGCCAATAAGACAAACAAGTCCATAACAGCATTAATATTTCTGGTCGGATGGTTTTTGACAAAACAAAGAAAAGGGGCGTAGTCATCCACAATATAAACACAAAAATTAAGGGAAGTTTATTGATTAATCCTGTCTCTTTTAATATTTGGAAAAATAGAAACATGGAAATTATTGCAAAAAAGAATGACAATGACCTTCCCTGAAATATTCCAAAACCAAACTGCTTAAATGTCAACGCTAATCCAAGATAATAGACTGGTGGATGTATATGAAAGTAATGGGCCTGGTTGCCGCCATTTTCCAACATTGGCGAACCAAATTGGCCTTGAGTAGCTAATCGATATGGGGCTTCCATCAAAACCCCTTCGTCCATTCTAACAAAGGGGATGTCTGAAAAATGATAAAAATAGGCACTCAAAATAATTATAATAGCGATCAAGCTCAAAAACAGTTTTGAATGTTTTAATAAATTATGCATAATTTTTACCTGATAATTATTCAAAATTAACCCTTTCTTCTTCCATAACCAACGGACGGTGTCTTACTTGAGTATATATAGCTCCAATATATTCACCTACTATTCCAATAAAAAACAACTGAACAGCTCCTATGAAAAACAAACCAATAGTCATGGGAGCTAAACCCACTTGAAATGAATTCCAGTAGAGTAATTTATAACACAAATAGAAGGCTGCAACCATAATACTAAGAATAGAACCACTAAACCCGATATAAGCACTGATGCGTAATGGAACCTTTGAATGATTCACAATGCCCAGCATTGCCATATCATACAGGGTAAAAAAATTGTTTTTTGTGCGGCCTGCTTTTCGACGGTTCTGAATATATTCAACATGATATCGAGCAAAACCTATTTCTGGTATTATGCCTCGCAAATAAGGATAAGGGTCATCTATA
>MNYI01000054.1 GCA_001873945.1 Candidatus Desantisbacteria bacterium CG2_30_40_21 | reverse complement strand
TTCTTGAGAGTATGGTAGCTTGCTGCTGCGTATATACTCAAGTGGGGCATAAATTGCGTTTTTCGCTGGTCTTAATCAACGATAGCTGTGTTGTTCAGGTTCGCAATAGTACACTATTGCTCACCTTGCGCGCCATTGCTCTCCTTGATTAATCCTCACCCCGAGAAAAATCGCAATTTATGCCCCACTTGAGTATATGTCCAAAAGGTAATCGTTCAGCTGACAGAAGTGAAGTTGCGATTTACGAATGCCGAAGTACAAATTAAAAAGGAGCAAGCCATGAATATCGCTAAGGAAAAAATATTAGTCAATCTAATATCCGGAATGTTTGCCCGACAGATTCATCTGTTTGAGGAGGTGCCTTCAACCCAGGATATTCTTCGCACCCTGATTGTTTCTGGTTCACCAGAGGGCACAATAGTTATATCTGAGACTCAAACCGAGGGACGGGGGCAATTAGGTAGAGAGTGGATTTCACCTGAAGGAGGGTTGTGGTTTTCTATTGCCCTTATCCCGCCCTTTGGACCCGAGGTTGCACCCCAGATAACCTTACTGGCTGCTTTTAGTATTGTGCAGGCTATCTCAGATATTGTTGGTTTATCTGCCATGATTAAATGGCCTAATGATATATTTATCAATGGTAAAAAGGTTGCAGGAATACTGGGAGAGATGTCAAGTCATAGGGTAGCTATAAGGTATATTGCCCTTGGGATAGGGATTAATGTGAATATATTGTTGGAAAAACTGCCGCCTTATGCTACCTCCCTTCAGAACGAGGCTCAAAGGAAAATACCATTGGAGGAATTGTTAGCATCTATTCTCAATCATTTCGAGAATAATTATCGTATCTTCAAAGAGTCAAAGGATATGTCTCCATTTCAGGAAAAAATCAATGAAATGCTACTCTATAGGGGTGAAATGGTCAAGGTTACATCGTTACAAGAAATTATTCAGGGAACGGTTGTAGGGGTTTATCAGGATGGAAGGCTAATAATAAATACAGTGGCTGAACAAAAAATGTTAAGTAGTGGGGAGATTGTTGTTTGCTGTGGCTCTTCTCCTGAAGAGTATGGTAAATTTTAGAATAGTGACAGACTCTTACCCTAAGAAAGCCATAGCCGTACCAAAAAGCCATGCTAAAACAAGAAAGATTAGGATCCATGAAGAGTTATGATAAATATCATCCAAACAGGATGGTAGGCATTCTGCAAGATTATTCTGAGTTTTGCCAATCTTGATACTTTTTGTTTTACCAACCATGGTGACCATAAAGCATCCCTTATTATCATCCAGCTGTATCTTTTTTACCTGTAACCCATTGGTATCAAGAGAGGCATATCCTGTCTGAATCTTCTTGCCATTTACAAAAAGCGTACCATTATTCGTAGTTGCAGGGCTTGTCCCTGTCCCGGTTGCAGGGCTCGTTTTTGCTCCAATTGAAATAACCTTGCCTATCTCCCTATCAAACTTGAAATCCTTTAATGGGAATCTTCCTTGAATAATAGAAAAACCCTTTATCTCAGGCAATAATCTCATCTGTATTCTCAATTTGTTTTTTTTTGGAGAAAACTCAAGCAACCTTCCCGATGGAATCATCCCGAAGATTTCTGGCATTCCTTTTTCAGGGGACTCATTTTCTCGGCTAAGACTACAACCTTTTATCTTCAACCTGACCAGATCCATCATATTTAGCCTTATTCTTGAATCCCCTTCTCCATCCAACCCTATATCTATAGCGTTATTTCCTTTAAGCTTGAATGAAACCCTTGTCTTTTTCCCCTGCTGCAATTCAGCTATATCTATTTTATCACCTGTAATCTCAATGCTTGAATAATCCTCTACAGGTACCAGATGCATCCCAATTCCCCAACTGATCTCTTGTTTTTTTATATTACCTGCGGGCGTTATCTTTTTCCAGTAAAGACTTTGCGGTTTAATAACTGTTTCATTAAAATCTGTAATTTTGATTGTTTCAACAGGAATATTCTTTAATAGAATATTCCCATCCTGCTGAGGAAGGCTTACCTCATGGAACAAAAGTCTGAGTTCAATATTTGCCTCTTTTCTTGAAGACATAAAAAAAATAAGAATAAGACATGCAGTTATGGTTGGAAAAATACCGAAGAATATTCGATAGGAAGGAAATTTATTATTCATTGCCACAAAATTAGCACCTCTTTCTTACGCATTTCTGGGTAAGTAGCTGTCAACAAATAAACTCCTGCAAGCTTCTCTTTGTCATTCTGGCTTGTCCAGAATCCTTCTTTTTATCCTGCCACATCTGATGTGCTTAACAAAGAAGGATTCCCGACAAGCAGGAATGACAGATCGCAGAGAGCACGGACTTCTTGTCCATTCTGGCTTAGTAGCCGTCAACAAATAAACTCCTGCAAGCTGTTACTTCTCGTTTGCATCAAATGTCCCCCGTTGGCGGGGGATTAAGGGGAGGAAATTGTAAAGTTTATTTATTGACAGCTCCTTACTGTTCCCTCATCCTTGTCCCTTCATCTTTTCCTCAATAGCTTGTATATCCTTTTTGGTAGCGATACCCATTTCGTCCATTATCTTAACTATTTCGGCTCTAATAATCCCCTGTATCTCTCCCTCTGTTTCCTGTCCTTTTTTTACCAATGCCTCTACGATTCCATCGGCATCCTTTTTCGTTACATCCCCTCTCTGGACAAGCTCATTTACCACACATTCAACCTTTTCCTTAGCCAGAGCAGCAATCCCAAGCCCGGAGAGAAAAACCTTTTTTGCCAATTCTAATTCTTGATGACTCATTTCTTTACCTCCAATTTAATTTATTCCTTATATTTTCCCGCTATATACTTTGTATTACTTGTCATTTTTATCTTAATCTCACCCATGGTAGATGACCCGAACATAACTGGAGCAGTAATATTTATAAACCCTTCCTCTGTTATTTGCTCTTTTATTATTTTACCTTCTTTATGAGCAAAATAGGTCAAGATGTTGCCTGTTTTAGCCCCACCAACATGCAGCTCTGTAGAAAACCCTTGTTGTGCTATTTTTTCTGCAAACATTTCTCCAATAAGATTGGATAATTTAGGTTTTTCATCTGAGATTGTTGCCGTAATGGAACCTGTCAATTTTGCACAATCATATCCATTTGCAGTGGAAAACCCTTCAAACGAATTTGTATGAGTAACTGTAGATTTGATACCAATAATAGGCAAGGCTACAATGATTGGTCTCTTCCATGCATCACCTTTAGTCAATTTTTCTTCTGGAAACATAGTGATGCTTTGCTGAATTAGTTGCTCTATCTCATATCTCAATGCATCTCCTATTCTTAAACGAAAGGTTGCATCCATGCTCAGAGAACTTGTCCTATTGTGAATATCCTTTAATAATTCATCCGCACCCTCTGTACTTAAGATACTTCCATCCCCTGTTATCTTCAGGGTTATCACCTTATCCCGTAAGACATCAGAAATGGAACAACCTTCCAGCAAGGTAGATTCTTTGTTAATCAAAATCTCTTCACTTAATGGTTCAAACCTTTCCTCAATGGTTATTATCCCATCAGGTGTAATACTTTGTACACTCTTTATACAAAGTAATTCTAAACGAGTACTTATTTCATGCCTCAGTCGAGACACTGGCTGGCTAATTGTAGAGCCCATTGAAGGGGATGCTGTACCTGTTTCGATTGGAGGGGGTGTTGGAACGCCCACAAGGATATCAGGAAGATTAACATCAAGAACAAAGGTATTGCTCAAAACTATCCTGTGCTTTAACACCTCTCCCTGTTTACACTTATACTCTAATTTAACCGTATTTTTAGACAAACATCCTGCAGTACAAATAGTTAAAAACAGTAATCCTATGATTACCTTTTTCACAATCCATCACCTCGTATTTTAAGATTTATTATTATTCTATCATATATCTTTATAAAAAGCAATAAAAAAAAATACATAATTTTACTTGCATTTGGATTAAATTTATGTTAACCTAATAACAGAGGTGTTAATTATGATATTATTAATCGATAACTATGATTCTTTTACCTATAATTTAGTCCAGTACCTTGGCGAGATAGGTCTTGAAGGAGAAAATATTGCCTCATGTGTGGTTGTCAAACGAAATGACAAGATTTCACTTGATGAGATTAAACGAATGCAGCCAGATGCCATTATTATCTCACCAGGTCCATGCACCCCAAAAGAGGCTGGCATATCTGTTGCCGTAGTTAAGGAATTTGCCAGCAAAATTGCTATTCTCGGGGTATGCCTTGGACATCAAAGCATAGGCTATGCCTTTGGCGGTGATATTATTCGTGCCAGACAGTTGATGCATGGGAAGACATCTCTTGTGCATCATGATGGTCAAAGGATCTATGCTAATATTGAAAGCCCATTTGTGGCAACAAGATACCACTCTCTAACCATTTGCAGGGAGACATTGCCTGAGTGTCTTTTCGTTACTGCGTGGACAGAGGATGAAGAAATAATGGGGGTAAGGCATAAGGAATATGCTGTGGAAGGGGTACAATTTCATCCAGAATCTATTTTGACTAAGGCAGGTAAGGATTTGTTGCGCAACTTTGTCAGGGCAGTGTAGCGGATTTTCAGATTATGGTAAATTTTCTATTGACAAATCAGGAATTTTCTGGTATCATAGATAAATTAGTGCGCCCGTAGCTCAACGGATAGAGCGATGGACTTCGAATCCACAGGTTGGAGGTTCGATTCCTCTCGGGCGTACCAGAAATATAAGTATGCGCCTGTAGCTCAATGGATAGAGTAACGGACTCCGGATCCGTGTGTGGAGGTTCGAGTCCTCTCAGGCGCACTTATAGAATATATTAAATGGGCTGTTAGCTCAATTGGCAGAGCAGGGGACTCTTAATCCCAAGGTTACAGGTTCGATTCCCGTACAGCCCACCAAAAAGAGCAAGTAATTCAAAAAGGAGATGTTGTCAAGATGTATGCTATCGTAGAGACAGGTGGAAAACAGTATCAGGTTGAAAAAGGTTCAAGGATTAATGTGGAAAAAATTTCATCATTAATAGGGGATATGGTTGTTTTGGACCATGTGATTATGGTAAATAATGGTGATTCAGTCCTTGTTGGGGAAAATGTAAAAAATGCTAAAATAATGTGTAATGTTATGGAACAGGGTAAAGAGAAAAAGATAACCATCACTAAATTTAAGAGGAGAAAAAATTACAGAAAAAAGACTGGACACAGGCAGAGATATACCGGGCTGTTGGTTACTGAACTTCAGGCATGATTACCATTACCATTGTTCGTGATGATAGTCAGAAAATTGTTGAATTTTTGGTAACAGGTCATGCGGATTATAAGAATAAGGGAGACGATATTGTTTGTGCAGCAATATCTGCTGTGGCACAGACAGCTGTTGAGGGATTAAAAAGGTATCTGCCAGAAGGGATACGAATAAAAAAGGAGAAAGGGATATTGCATCTTTCCATTACAAATGGAGCAAATATCCATGAATCCTCAATTATATTAGAAACAATGCTATTGGGATTGAAGAGGATAGAGGAAAATTATCAGGAATATGTGCGGATTATAATGACTTAATCTGCTTTTCTTCGTGTTTCTGTGCCTCTGTGGTAAGTTTATCCCCAGAATAGTTACAAAGGAGATGAAAAAAATGAATGAAAATAATCTTCTCTATCTACTTATTGTTTTATTGGTGGTTGGCACCATATTTAATTTCCTTTTAGCCTTAGCTATTTCTTATCTGGCATCTGTGGTAAGAAAAAGATTTGGAAAGGATTACGCAGATAAGTATATAGAGGCTGCTGAAATTGGGGTAAGAGGGTCAGAACAATATTTTCTTGCTTCATCCTCACAGGTGGCTAATAAGGATAAAAAAGACCTTGCTTTAGATATAACCAAAAAGATACTTCAAAAGGATAGTATCTTTCCCAAAACAAGGGATGATGAGGATTTGCTTTCAGATATTATTGAGGCAATGGTGAATAAGGTTAATGAATATAAGAGAAATACCCATGCGGTTGCAGGACATAAGGCAGGATGATGTATGGGCACCCCACAGGGGGATATTATTGTAGAAGGTGACATTATTTGTAGGAGGATAATACCGTGGCACATAAAAAAGGAATGGGAAGTTGTAAAAATGGAAGGGATAGTCATTCCCAACGATTGGGAGTAAAACGGCATGATGGTCAATTGATTTCAGGTGGATCAATTATTGTCAGGCAACGCGGAACAAGGTTTTTACCCGGGAAAAATGTTGGTCAAGGGTCTGATGATACCCTTTATGCCAGAATCAATGGGTATGTCGCATTTGGTGCATTACGAGGGAAAAGAATCGTACATGTTGTGGCTCTTTAATTATGATTGATTCTGTGAAAATTCATGTAGAATCTGGAAATGGCGGGAATGGATGTATCAGTTTTAGAAGGGAAAAGTATGTTCCTCATGGTGGTCCAAATGGTGGTGATGGCGGACAGGGTGGAAGTGTAATTATTGAGGCAGATGAAAATCTTTCAACGCTTTTGGATATTCAAAACAAACGCCACTATCGGGCACAAAGCGGAGCACCAGGGGAAGGAAGTAATAAACGCGGAAAACAAGGGGATGATTTAATTATCAAGGTTCCTCTTGGTACCAAATTGATTGATATTGACAAAGAAATGATACTGGGTGATTTAATTACCCAGGGAGCACAGGTGATTGTTGCTTACGGTGGGCTTGGTGGCAAGGGAAATGCCAGATTTGCATCAAGCACTAAACAAACCCCAAAGTTTGCTCAAAATGGGGAAAAGGGTCAGAAGAAAGAGGTAGCCTTAGAGTTAATGCTCATAGCAGAGGTTGGGATTATTGGATTTCCTAATGCCGGAAAGTCAACACTTCTGTCTAAACTCTCTGCTGCTCATCCAAAGATTGGTGAATATCCATTTACCACACTTTATCCTAATTTGGGTGTAGTAAAAATAGATGAATTCAGATCTTTTGTAGCGGCTGATATTCCAGGTTTAATCCCGGACGCTCATCTTGGTGCAGGATTGGGGGATAGGTTCCTGCGACATATTGAAAGAACAAAGGTGTTAGTGCATCTTTTAGAGGCACAGGAAGCAGTAGAAAGGTTTCATGCCTTAAATAAAGAAATGAGTTTGTACAATCCAGAGTTATCAGCAAAGCCACAAATAGTGGTTATCAGTAAGATGGATATTCTTGAAACAGAAGAGGAATGGGAGAGAATAAAAAAAGACATGAATCATATGGGCATTGAGCCCCTTGCTGTTTCAGCAGTAACCGGAAAAGGGATACAACAACTTATCTGGCGAGTGGCAGAGGTATTAGGAGTCAAGCAAAAATAACTTGTCCAGTCGTGCCACCGATTCATCTTGGCTGGCTTCGTTGTTCGTCGCTTACGAACAGTAGTATGCTCGCTTCTCACGCCTTGCCAGCCAAGCGACTCAGTGACTCTTGGTGGACAACTTATTTTTTCTTGACTCCTAAGGTGATAAAAAGCAATGAGAATAGGTATTCTGGG
>MNYI01000023.1 GCA_001873945.1 Candidatus Desantisbacteria bacterium CG2_30_40_21 | reverse complement strand
GTTCCACCTTTACCACTGATAACAACAAGCTCTTTCAACTTTGTTCCCCCCCTTAAATTACAGCAATTCTCATTATGGCAAAACTTATGTTCAAAGGGGAATAAGGGAATAGAGGAGATGGTGTCGATTATCAACAGAATTGTCGGTAGGACAGGCATTTCTGCCTGTCCTGTTGCAGATGACAGGCAAGAATGCCTGTCCTACCGATTAATCTCCATATCTCCCCCTTATCCATTTTACCATAATGAGAATTGCTGACCAGGAGCATAGCTATGGACAATACAAACGATAAAATCAGAGAAACGCTGACAAATATGAACCCCTGGTGGGAAAATGCTGATGCCTTGCCTGTAGTACCAGAAACCAGACGACATTTGGTATCTCAGATACAAAAACGAATGCAGATAGGGTTGGCACCAGTGGTTATGATTCGTGGAAGCAGGCAAATAGGAAAGACTACCAGTCAGCTTCAGGTAATTAAAGATATTCTGGAAAAAGGAATACCTCCCAGACATATTTGCAGGATTCAGTTTGATGAAATCAGTTTTATAAAACATTTTGACGATCCTATTCTATCGTTAGCCTATTGGTATGAGAAGGAAATTCTCAAAGAAAAAATAAATTTAATTGCTAATAAAAAAGGTGCCTGTGTATATTTTTTCTTTGACGAAATTCAGAATGTGGACAATTGGGCGCCACAGCTCAAACATCTGGTGGATATTAATAGTTGCCAGGCAGTAGTAACTGGCAGTTCTGCCTTGCGTATCGAAAAGGGCAAGGATAGCCTTGCTGGCAGAATCACTACACTGAATGTGGGATTGCTTTCGTTAACTGAAATAGGTATTCTTCGTAAGATGAAAACTCCTGCTCCTTACATGCCAGACAATGGTCTTGAAAAATTGACTAAAAAAGAGTTCTGGATAGGTCTTGGAGAATATGGACTGAACCATATTAACTATCGTGATACTGTTTTTAAGTTTTTTTCTCAGCGGGGTGCTTATCCAATTGCCCATATCAACCCTGAATTAGAATGGGGTTTTATTGCGGATCAACTCAATGAGACAATTATTCAGCGGGTTATCCAGCATGATTTGCGTTCAGGAGAAAAGGGACGGAAAAGAGATGTGTCGTTGCTTGAGGAATTGTTTCGACTTTGTTGCAGATACGCCGGACAGAATCCATTATTGACGACCTTGGTTCGAGAGCTTCAGCAAACGCTTAATGCTAATATTGGACCCCAAAAGGCACTAAATTACCTTCGTTTTCTTAGTGATACCCTTTTGGTTAATCTTATTATGCCACTTGAAATCCGTTTGAAAAAGAAAAAAAGCAGTCCAAAATTTTGTATTGCTGATCATAGTTTGCGTGCCAGCTGGCTTCAGGAAAATATTTCACTAACCGGCAATAATCAGAATCAAGCTGAGGATACTATTGCCGGACACCTTGCGGAAAGCATAGTTGGTGCTTTTTTATCCACCATTCATGGGCTTGCTGTTGCCTATCTTCCAGAACGAAATAGAGAACCTGAGGTGGATTTTGTGATAACAATTGGACAGCATCGCATACCAATAGAGATAAAATACCAGAATAGTGTGGAATCAAAAGATACACTCGGCATTAAACATTTTATGAATCAGCCATTAAATAATGCCAGCTTTGGTTTGGTTATTACTAAAAATGATAGGAATATTATGTTAGAAGATAATATTATGGCGATACCCTTAAAATCATTCCTTTTGATGAGGTGATATACTCAAGTGAGGATTAATCAAGGAGAGCAAGGCGTGTGTAGGGGATAGACCTATGTATCTACCTATGTGTCTCCCCGAATAAATGGGCGAACACATAGGTTCGTCCCTACGAACCTGAACAACGCGTCATTCCTGCCCCGGTTCCCCACTTTCGTGAGAACAAGGATTGTCCTTCTTGCGGCTGTCATTTAGAGGGTGTGAACGGGTTACTCTTTTCTCCTATCCAATCACTTGTTTTGCCACTGCATTCCCCGGATCAAGCCTTTTTATAACCTCACATTCCTTCTTTGCCTCATCCTGTCTGCCTAATCTCAAATAGGCATCAACCAATTTTTCCCTTAATAACACACTACCAACAACCTGAGGAGCTATCTTTAATAATTCCTTGTAGGCAGTTATGGCTTCCTCAATATTTCCCTGCTCAAGATAGGTGCGATGAAGATTGTTTACTGCTACAGAATAGCTGATATCAGACTGGAGTGCGTCCTTAAACTCTTTCCTTGCCTTTTGATAATCCTTTATCTCTAAATAAACCAACCCCAAGCAGTTATGTGGGTCTGGATT
The DNA here is from genome assembly GCA_001873945.1 of Candidatus Desantisbacteria bacterium CG2_30_40_21. Lineage (GTDB taxonomy): Bacteria > UBA9089 > CG2-30-40-21 > CG2-30-40-21 > CG2-30-40-21 > CG2-30-40-21. Next base: position 10,480 of record MNYI01000023.1, on the reverse strand, counting down.
GAAGGGATCAGCCTTGATTGCCTGCTGATATGGGGATAATGCCAGCGAAAGGGGAGACTCACCAATCTTGTTCAAAAGATAATATGAGGCACCCATAATACAATGCCCCACAGCATCATAAGGGTTAAATTTTATCAGGGTTTGGGCAGATTTAATTGTCTTATCCATGGTTTCCTTTTGTAGACTTACCTGAGCCTTGTTAACATAAAATGCTGCCACCTCTCGCATGTATTGAATTTCATATGGGTTATATTCTACTGCCCGTTCAAAGCGGTAGATAGCCTGCTGTTCCATCTCTGTATTTCCCGCCAAAAGTGTCCCCTGTTCATAGTTAAAATCTGCAATACATGGTTTGATAACCATATATATTAAAAATATTAGCCCGCCAGCAACAGCAGCCACTATAACCAATATTTTTATCAGCACATCATTCAGCCAATTCAGCCTTATTATTCGTGGCTCACTCGCAGCAGCAGATGAAACTATCAATCCAAGCATTACCCAGAAGGCACAGGAATCAGCGATGCCTGTGGGACTGAGTTGATTCTGGATAAGATGGGCAATGATACCGCCACCAATAGCACAAAGGTAAAGCCTTTGGTCAGGAGATGAGCGATATACCTTTATCCAGAGAATGCAAAAAAAGACAAGCAGGCAAAGGTAAGAAAATATCCCTGCCAATCCAGAAGACGCTGCAATATCCAATAATTCATTGTGGGCAGATGCAGCCACTGCATAGGCACCCTCTGCCCTGGCTGATTCAATGGACTTGTATTGAGGGTAAACAATGCCAAGGGTATCAAGCCCTGTGCCAAGGATAGGATTTGCCTTGACAATGCGGTAGACACTATTCCATATAAAAAATCTGGCTGGACCTGATGGCTGTCCTTTAACCTCATCTTCATGCTGTGTTGCCTTTGTGGTTAACTCGCTTGCAGCCTGTTGAAATCGCAAGAACATGGATGTCTCTGGATTAAGATTAAATCCAATAGTAATAATAAGGATAATCCCAGCTATAACCAGCACCTCTTTCTTAAGAACCGCCTTCCATGACAAGCCAAATATCAGTACCAGCCCACCAAATAATCCAAGGTAGGATGCCCTGGTCTGAGATGTGCAAAAACCAAGGTACATCAGGATAAGGAATATACCGTAGATGTATTTGAGATTTTGACCAAAAGATGGTGGGGACGATATTGCCTGCTTTTGTATGCCCTTTTTCTTTATAATAGATGATGGTGTAAATTTATTTACCCATAACAAATACAAACAAAACCCAAACAAAAGCCCAAAGGAGAGATAATTGCCAAAGCCAATCGGATTACCAAATGTGGAGGGACACCTTCCAGCATTAAACAACTCCCATTTTACAGGATCAAGCCCAAGCCTCTGGATAACTCCATATGAACCGGCAACAACACAGGAGAGTATGACGGTGGTCAATACCCATGGAATTTTTAGCCTATCAATAAAATTGATGATAATAAAGAATAACACCACATAACTGATTAAGGATAACAACCCCTCATGATGACCATAAAACCCAAAAAAACTAACCGTTGGATTAACAGAACATACTGTTGCAGCTACATTAACACCTACATAGATCAGTACTAAATAACACCATGGACTCCAAACAAGCCGTATCTTGCCGCTCAGCACTATCTGTCCAATCCAGAGCCAGAGGATAATGAGCATAAGGACATGTAAACAAGCAAACTTCTGAATATCAAGGCTGTTCATATTTAGCCCAAAGTAAAGGGGAACAATGAAGACAATGAGGCATAGAATAAGGGCAATTGCCTTGTTAAGATAATCATATGATTTATCAGGTTGTTTTTTTATTGACATGGTTTTCTCCTTATCATCATCCATACCCATCAAACAATCTACCCACACCCTCTAATCTCATGTTTGGCCCATTAGATTGATTACGAAATGGGTGATATGTTCCTGATCTGGTGGTTATCATCTCAACTGTTTCAGTGATTGCCTCGCCCTTGGCTACGAAAATCTCACCACACTCAGGGCATTTTTCCGTTATCGTATTTATGTGTTGGGCTATAACCATCTTCCCTTGATTACCGGCATTCATTCGGGCTATTCTCAGGTGTTCAGCCTCATGCTGTCTTACCCTTTCGACACTTTCATGCCCTGGAATTATTGCCTTTTTGCCATCAGTTGTTTCCCCATTAGAACAGGTGTATTCTCGATTGCAACAAACAGGGCATTGTTTTTGAATCTCAGATACATTATTTTTAGCCTGATTATCCTTGGTCTGGCTGAAAAAGTTCATTATGGATTGGAATGAATTTATTGCCCAGCCGGTAGCAGTTTTATTACTCTCAGGCAAAGCAGATATGGGTCTAATCGGATATGATGAATCAACAGGATCCGTTCTATGAGGCATATTTACCCTATTCATTGCTGGATGAAAATAGGTGTTATAAGCCCCGCTGCCAATTACGGATATTGGAGATATTCCAGCCATCATTACCTCCTGAGGGAATTACTGTAATTACTCGTAACTACTCATCACAAAGGCACGAAGACACAAAAAGTTGATAAGTTGAATAGTTGATGGGTTGATAAGTGGATGAATTGATAGGAAATGTTTATGAATTATGAATCTGTGTTCCTTTAACCTATAAACTCATCAACCTATCAACCTATCAACCTATCAACTTATGTGTTCTCCGTGGTGAATTACTTTACCTGAGTAGTTACGCTTACATAATATATCATAAAAATGATTGATGGTCAAGAAATATTTCAGTCAGAACCCCTGTAGTGTCGCAGGGGTTTATTTTCTCCATCAGAAAATGGAAGGTCGAAACCTTTCGCTACAATATTTCGAGTTTCTAAAAAATAAAAAAATTTCCTTGCCTTTTTAACTATTTTCTGGTAAACTTAATGTAACTATTAAGGCGAAAAAATCTCACAGCATAAGGTGGGTATAATGAAAAGAATGCTCCTCCTATCCATTATCCTGTTTTCTCCTACATTCCTCTATGCCGAAGACCGTCCAAAGCCATTTAATATCTCAGGCACAAAAATGTTTTCCTCTACCTATGCTGACATTAAGGGAAATACTACAGCTAAAAGCGAAGGGTTTAAGCTGAACCAATCCACAAGGCTTCTCCTTGAAGGCAAGACAAAGAATGGTTTGAATGCCTACATGAATTATGACGATACTCGACAGATAAATCCATTGGAGATGTTGATCAATTATCAAAAAGATATCCTGTCCGCTTCGCTTGGCCACATGGATGTTGTGTTAAATGAGACAGAATTTTCCGGATACAATTCCCGAATGTTTGGGGTAAAAGCAGGGGTAAAGACTGATAAATTTAATACTCAAGTATTTGGAGCAACAAACAGGGGTATCTCTAAAACTGCTACATATCAGGGGAATATTGGACATGAATCACGGTATATTTATGAGGATGAATTCGTTATAAGAAAATATTATCAACTCCTGCCAGAAATAGTACAGGATGTTTTGATTGATGATGGCATTTCGGAAAATGGTGATGGATTTACAACATTAACCCAGAGCACAGACTACACCATTTTGCAGCAAACCCTTGGGACAACAACAATCCCTGTTCTTGTGCTGAATACTCCGGCAGAGACAGATGCCATTATTCAGGTAGTTTATGAACAAAGTGGTACACTGACGATTAAGGGACCTGATACCGCAGACGATGAGATTCGCAGCTATTATAAGCTAAGCTATCCTGATGTAGTGCCGGGAAAAGAGGTTATTGGAAGCCTTACCAGAGGCACAGATTATCAGATTAATTATCCTGATGGCAGTGTGTATTTTGCCACAAAGACTGATTTTAATATCGATTATGATTATGCCGCAAAAACCTATCATCTTGAGCCGCCAGTCCTGCCCGGAAGTGAAAGGGTTATGGTCAATGGAAACCAAAAACAACGGGGGATAGATTATACTGTCAATTATGAAACCGGCGAGGTTCGTTTCTTTGATCAACATGCAAGCGGGATATATGCAGACTCAGAGGTAAAGATTGAGTATGAAACAGTGGCAGAGGGGAATCGTTATAATCTTACCGGGCTAAGGGGGAATTATAGCCTTAAAAATTGGATGGATATGGGTTGCACCTATCTTTCTAAATCTGATGCTGCCCCAAAGGCAAAAACCACTCAAGCTATGGCTCAGATGAATCACCAGATTGTTGGATTTGATGCTAATATCCATCCTATGGAGGGATTAAAGATTACAGGTGAGGTGGCAGCAAGCAGGAAAGAGCCGGGAAATTATGGCAAAATATTCGTAGATGATATGGAGGGAGATGATATTCTTACTCGTTGGAAAACACTGAGTTCCGAGGCAAAACTTGCAGCAGAAAAAACCCCTGAATTTATATTTCATCCTGAAAGCACGGATAATCATCAAGTTTTGCGAATATCGTGTGGGCAAGGGACAAGTACCATTGAACAAATATTTACTACCCCCCTTGACCTATCTCTTTATTCAAGCATGGGTATCTGGATACATGCCCCGGCAAGCGTTACTGTAACCCTTTGCCTTTATTCTGCCAGCAATCATTATTTTCTTTATGATATTACACCGGATAGGAAGGGGGAATATCTTTATATTAAGAAAAATCTAACCACAGATGCAGTTCTCTATGGATCGCCGGACATGAAGAATATTAACCGTATTCAGATTATCCTGAATAATAATGGAACTCAAACAGCAAATCTGTATCTTGATGACCTGATTGCAGATGGTGGTTTGGCACGGGATGGTCTGGCAAAAAAGGTTGAGGCTGTATTCGAAAACGAACAGTTCAAGTTTAAGGCTGGGCTCAAGGACATTGACTATGGATTTGTTCCTATTGGATTGAATGATTTTGAGTCAATCAGTGATACCAGAAATTATCAGGCTGAGGCTCAAATCCCTTTGGTCCAACAGACTACGCTCCTCATGAAATACGAAAATAAACTCAAGTCCAAGTCTTCACTTGAGAAACAACTTAAGCAAGACATATTTTCTACCGGAATAAAGTTTAATCCCTCAGAAACACTCAAGTTCAACATTGATTACAAACAAGAGAATGAAAATGATTGTAAAGCTGTGCAGCAGATAAACAATGTCAATAAAAAAACAACAGCAATCATTGATATTAATAGGGAAAATATCCTACATCTGTCCCGCTTTGGATTTTTTAATCGCTTGATGAATGTCAATAGCCGTGACAATATTCACCATCTTCATGCCTCTTCCAATCATACCTACTTACGATTCAACCTTGTGCCTGTTTCAGGAATGGAACTGATTCCTGAATATAAGCTAAAGCAGACCAAAGATATTAATAAAGACACTCGTATATCTGAAGAGGAGAATATCCTTGGTGCAATAAATATAGCCTCATCTGATAAATTATCAACTATTCTGCGATATGCTCATGATAATCTCTCAAACCTTGTCCTCAACAGCCAGCAGTATAACCAGTCTCTTTCCCTAGAGTTTGGGCTTACCATGGATAAATGGCCATCTCTGAATACATTCCTTGAAAATACCCAAAAAAAATACATGGAAAACCAGTTCATAACCTCCCAAACAGATGCCTCTGGTGGTGATATGAAGATTGCTTTTTCCTCTCCTAACAGATATTCGTGGCTTGTTCAATATCGATTTTCAAGAAACTCCTCTGATGGAATAAAGAATAAAACAGATAATTATATGGGTGAGACTACTCGATGGTTCAGGGTGTGGAAACAGGCTGGAACATCCTCCCTGACCCCACGAATCAGTCAGGATATTACCAATTCAATCATAGTTGATACCTACTTTGTTTCTTGGGAGACAATATTTAAGAGGGGTATCTCTACTAAACTTAGCTATGAACTCTCTGAAAGGGATACTTCATCAAAGAATGTTCCATCAATAAAAATAGGTTATACCACAGAAAAATGGAATACATCCTCAGAGATTAAACAAACCAAAAACCTCAATAAAGTAACCAGCCTGAAAACCATTGATAATTTTTCAAGCCTGAGTGCAGGATATAAGCTCAAGGATAGGCTTGCCCTAAACGAGTCATTCACCTGTAGCGACAATGAATCTACCCACAAAACAACCCATTCCTCATCAACAGAGATAAATTGGGAAATAAACAAGATGCTGAATGCCATCCTCAAAAGTGTTTGGTCATCTGTCCACGATCAGGTAAGCTCAAGTTTAGATTATGAGTCTAATAAGGTTGGGGTGGATGTGAGTATTGTGTTTTGATCTGTTTAATCCTGACTTCATGGAGGTAATAATGTTTCAAAAAATATGTTATCTGATATTATTAATCTGTCTTTCTGGCTGTATTCCAAAGGGGTTTATTATCCTTGATGAGGCAGAAGAGGCATCTGATGGTCCGCAATTGACCATAACAGTCTCACCTGACCCTGCACTGCCTGAGGAAATGATTACAGTAGCGGTTGTCTCCGATAGACTTCTGGTAGATGCACCAACAGTCCTCATTGTCCAACATTATGAGAAAAGGGGTACGGATATTACCAACACACTGGAAACCATGGACCAACTTACATGGCAGGGCACATACACAATCAAGTCCGGATATGATGGCACGGCTCTGGTGAAGGTCTTTAATGCCCTTGATGAAGAGGGGAATAAAAGTTATGGGACTACGAGTTTTGAGGTGGCAGAGGCAGAGGCAGTGGCAGAGGTAGGAGCAGCGGAAGAAATTCCTTCTGAGGAGATGACTATTGAATATGAAAATGTCCAATGGCATGACATTCGAGGGGAATATGGTGTCAGCCGGGCACCCATGTTAACAAATCAAGAAATAAGCAATAATATCAGCTGTATTGCCGAGGATGAAGAAAGGCTCTGGTTTGGCACAAATTATGGTATTGGTCAATACGATAAATTGACTCAAGACTGGAAGGGATTCCTTAATAAAAAAGGAGGGATAAGTAACTCTATCCATTGCATGGCTATGGATGATGATTTTGTCTGGTTTGGCAGTCAGGGGGATGGTCTGTTCAGGTATCAAAATTCTACAGATAAATGGCTTGCCTTTCCTGCGGATAACAAGTGTCATGACCCGAATATTAATGACATCCTGATTGTCAATGACCTTGTCTGGGTAGCCACAAATCGCGGTCTGGCTAAGTATGATAAATTATCCCTGCAATGGACTGCGTATACTTTTCAGACAACTTATGATCAATTAATCAGTGAAAAGATTACCAAGCTGGCATGGTTGTATCCATATTTCTGGATAGGTACGGACAAGGGATTGATGAGTTATGACTCTTTATCTGATGTCTGGCAAGATCGAACTGCAATATGTAGCAAAAATATCACAAGCCTTTTTATGGACAAAAATTATCTCTGGATTGGAACACCAGACAGTGGTGTTATTCAATATAATACGACTGCTAATGCCACCAGAACCTATACCGTGTCTAATGGGCTTTACAGTAATGGGGTCTTGAGTCTGGCAGTAGATACAAGCCATGTGTTTGTAGGACATTCGGGTGGAATTTCAGAATTTGATAAATCAAATAATACATGGATGTCGTTTACTCAAACTAAGATTGGGGATATTTTTCGTCCGCTTGATAGTGTTCAAGCCGTGTATCTTGAGAATGATGGCAATCCATGGATAGGGATGAATAGTGGTTTGATTGATATCTCTCAGTCAGAACTTATGGAGGCAATTGAGCCAACAATTATTGAGTTAATCCCAGCCATGAATACTATTCTTTCCACAGGCTTTCCAGAGATTACAGCCAAATACGAGGATAATATTGGTGGTAGCGGGATTGATTCGCTTGCTGTTTGGCTTGTTATAGATGGTGAGCAGGTTTATGGAACAGCCACAACTCAGGAATTTTATTACAAACCAATGACCCCGCTTACAGAGGGTGAACATAGTCTTGAGATTCAGGTGACAGATAAGTGTGGGAATATTGCTACCCGCAAGAATACATTTAATATTGCTTTGCCGAAACTCTCCTATAAACTCCTTGTTTCACAGGCTTTTGTCAAGTCGGGTCAGGAGATATCTGTGACCATAGATGCAAGCGAGGAATTAATAGGTACGCCAACAGCATTGCTATCCTTTGCCTCAGTAACAACTTCACTCTTTGAGAATACAACCGATGGAACATCAGTGTCAGCGCCTGACCTTATTGAAAATGGAACAGAGACAGGGACATGGACGAGCTTTGGGTCGTGGGAAACTAAGAATCGAAAACAATGGCGAGGAACAGTCAAACTACCAATTAATGTCCTTGGAACCGGTATTGTTACAATTGAAGGACTTGAGGATATTCACGGACAAAAGCCAAAGGATTTTCCAGTAGCAAGGGTTATGGCTATTAATAAGGAGAATGCAGGAATAATTGCCCCACGGATAATCTCTATGGCAACGGCAACTATTGCCGGCACTACCACAAATATCCTCACAGGAACAGCAACCCCCGGTAGTTTTGTCAATCTAATGGTTGACGGCAAGGTTGTTCGTACGGTTATGGCAGATGCGGCTGGCAATTTTGCATTCAAGAACATCTCGAATGTTATGCTCAAGACAGGTACAGCTACTACGATAATAATTTCATCTACAGATAGGGCTAAAATTACAAGCAATGTCTCAGAAACCATGATAACCCCTGACCTCAATATGTTGATAGATTTCCCAAAGATGGCAAGCAATACTGTAAATGTTCGTGGTGTGGCAAGGCAAACAATTGGGACAATCAGCGGATATGTGGCATATGGCAGTATGTCTGTGCCATTGAGTATGGCTATTGTGAACGGGGCCGATGCAACTGGTGGCATGGGATGGATGGGAAATGCAAGCATTCTGGCTAAGATTGATGGCGTGGGCACAATAACCATTATTGCTACAGATAGTTCTGGACAGCAAGCAACATTTACCAGCATGTTGCGAATTGACACCATTCCACCTGGGACACCAACCATTACAATTGAGAGAATGCCCACAAGTGGCTGGATTATTCATGGTACGGCAACAAAGACTATGATGGTTGAGTTGTGGACTGACAAAGGGCTGGCTGGTACAATTACACCGTCACTCTCCGGCACATTTACCGTTAAGGCAAATCCAAAGATGATACTTTCAGGCACAACCACCCTCTGGGCAGTGAATGTGGATAAGGCTGGTAATCGGGCATTATCTGAAAATGTCATTATCTATCCACCATTGCGAATCTTTGCCAAATTGCCGCAATTAGTAAACACCTTGTTTGATGTTGGCGGGGTTGCAAGTCAGGCGATTGGTACGATTAGCGGTGAGCTAATGTATGACAATGGTTCTGTGTCGCTGAATATGGCTATTGTGAATATAACCAGCAACAATGACTGGGTTGGAAGTGCGAGTATCCCGGTTGGGGTTGAGGGCGTGGGTACGGTAAGCATTGTTGCTGTTGACACCTATGGTCAGCGAGCTGAAGTTATCGGTACACTAAGCATTGACACCATTCCACCAGGAACACCGACCATTGTGGCAACAAACACAGCCACAAATGGCTGGGTGATTTATGGTACAGCTACAAAGTCGGTGATGGTTGAGTTGTGGACTGGCAAAGAACAGGTTGGTACAGCTACACCGTCACTATCTGGCACATTTACCATTAAGTCACCTCAGCAACAAATAGGTACAACCACTGTCTGGGCAATTGGTGTGGATAAGGCTGGTAATCGGACACCATCCCAACCATTGGACATCCCGGCACCATTACGGATCTCTGCCAAACTGCCACCATTGGTGAGCGCTATGCTTGAGGTTCGTGGTGCTGCAAATCAGGCATTGGGGACGATTAGCGGTAAGCTGGTGTATGACAATGGTTCTGTGTCACTGGACATGGCTATTGTGAACAAAACTGATGGTAATGGCTGGGTTGGAAGTGCGAGCATTCCATCTGGGGTTGATGGCATTGGCACGGTAAGCATTGTTGCTGTTGACACCTATGGTCAGCATGATGAATTTATCGGCACACTGAGCATTGACACCATTCCACCGGGAACACCAACCATTGTGGCTACGAATACAATCACAAATGGCTGGGTGATTTATGGTACGGCTACAAAGTCGGTGATGGTTGAGTTGTGGACTGGCAAAGAACAGGTTGGTACAGCTACGCCGTCACTCTCCGGCACATTTACCATTAAGTCACCTCAGCAACAAATAGGTACAACCACTGTCTGGGCAATTGGTGTGGATAAGGCTGGTAATCGGACACCATCCCAACCATTGGACATCCCGGCACCATTACGGATCTCTGCCAAACTGCCACCATTGGTGAGCGCTATGCTTGAGGTTCGTGGTGCTGCAAATCAGGCATTGGGGACGATTAGCGGTAAGCTGGTGTATGACAATGGTTCTGTGTCACTGGACATGGCTATTGTGAACAAAACTGATGGTAATGGCTGGGTTGGAAGTGCGAGCATTCCATCTGGGGT
>MNYI01000021.1 GCA_001873945.1 Candidatus Desantisbacteria bacterium CG2_30_40_21 | reverse complement strand
CATCTTGTGAAAATCTTGTGTAATCTGTGATTTATTGTAACTACTCACCACAAAGGCACGAAGACACAAAAAGTTGATAAGTTGAATAGTTGATGGGTTGATAAGTGGATGAATTGATAGGAAATGTTTATGAATTATGAATCTGTGTTCCTTTAACCCATAAACTCATCAACCTATCAACTTATGTGTTCTCCGTGGTAAATTCCTTTACCTGAGTAGTTACGATTTATTTCTATTCCTCTTCTTTGTGCCCTCTGTGTTCTCTGCGGTTAATCTTCAAATTTAACAAAGTGTAGTTACCTTACGATAAATGAAAATTGATGAGTGTTGTCTAAATCACCATAAGGGATATAGGCATAGTCAAATTGATAGTTGGTTATCTTGAATCCAGTGCCTACGGTTAAACCTATATCCGCTTTGTTATTTACTTGCCTAAGGTTTAATCCTGCTCGTAAAGCTAATAAATTAGCAATCCAATATTCGCCACCTACATTAAAGTGTAGTTTATTTTCTATGGGTTTGTTAATATCCAAGGCTAACAATAGGTTATCGTATCTATATGCTATACCTGCTTTAATATTAAGAGGTAAAGAGTCACCTTCTTTCTCGTACTTTATCTGGCTTCCTTTGCCACATTTTTTTACCTCTTTATGGAGTTATACTCTTTTGGGATTTCATTGGTTGCAATAAAATTCCAAACCCCAAATTCGATTTTAATCAATCTTAGCCCGATAATAGATATACACCTTCTTACCGCCTAATAGTTGACCAATATTTACAGTAATAGCATCATTTTTATACTCGCCTTCATCATCACCAGAGGCATCTGTTAAGGTGTTAGTCCCAAGCCTTAAGCTGCCAGTAGCATAACTTATTCCGCTAGGCAAGGTATCTTTTAATACTACCTCAACGGCTGTAGCCTCACCTTTGTTTTCCAGCTCGACCTGATACTCAATTACCTGACCAGGAATACCACTAGTAGGATCGCTGTAAGTCGTTCCAGTCCCCTCAACAGAGATATTTCTTGCCGCTTTGGTAATTACGACATCAGGAGGGCTCATTGTCGAAAAAATCTTGAGCAACCCATCTCTTATCCACTCATTCTGCATAAAATACTTCCAGATTAATCCACTACGATAATTCTCAATCATAATCAACATAGGTCCCTGGTCAATGCCAAAATAAATATGATTATACCATGAACCGTTATAATTAGTAGTAACGGTGGCATTGGACGGATTATAGGCATCTCCAAAACCAAACAAGTATCTCCATAGGTCTGTATTTTGGAAATAATGTTTGAGTGCAGAAATAGACTCATCAGGACGAAATGCGATACTACTTCCTGCCCCATAAGGTGCTATCGTGCCATCGTCTTTTAGTTCAGCAGAGGGTGGTGCACCATAGGCATGATAGAGCTCCTCCGGAGGATAGAGAATATCTGGTCCTTCGCAGGCAGTCAGCCCCCAAGCTTCATAGTTTTTGTCTTTAGAGTATTGCCAGTTAGCTCCAGCTGCATTTACGGAATTTTCCCACCAATTAATCGGGATAATCGGATGATTATCAGACCCAAGGTCTTTAAGTTTAAGCCAGCAATGAGCAAAGGAATAGGTAAATAAAGAGCCTGGGTGAGATTGAATGAGTGAATAACTGCTGTATGTTCCCCACTGCCTATTCCATGCATAAAAGGTATTAGTGCCTACAGGATGGGTTGGTGAAGCAATACCCAGAAGGCAAAGAAGCATTACCTCATCAGTGGAATAATCCCATACAAAGGGTTCATCAGGTCTATCAAAGGAACGATTAGTAAATCTCCCTCCTTCATCTCCATAAGAACTGGTTGCATATTCATTCCCCGGCTTCCAGGCAGAGAAGAACTGATTAGAATAGGTCCCATACCATGGCCAACCCTTATTATCCGCCTTCTCTTTGGTATAAAGAAATTTATCCCAAAGAACACTTCTATAAAGTTTATCTGCCTCTGTTTTTATCTCTTCCCCAAAATACTCTCCTGCTGTCAAAACACCACATACTAACAATGCTGTATCGATAGTAGATAGTTCACTATCTCCCTTCCTTTTTGGTGTAGCCCCACCCGTCCCCGGGTCCAAAAAGTGATAAAAGAATCCCCATTTACCATAATTATATGGGTCTTTAGATTGTTTTTCAGTAATATTATTACAGGTTTTGATAATTTTAAGGGTTTTATTATAAGCATCAGTTTTACTAATCCATCCCCTCTCTGCACCGATACATAATGCTGTTAAGCCAAAACCGGTTGCCGAAATACTAATAAGGTCAGGGAAGGTAGACCTATCCAGAATCAACCCACTTTTTGGCTCTGCCCAGTCCAGAAAATACTTAAATGTCCTCTTATTAATAAACTCAAGGAAGCTATCATTGTCAGTAATCACAAAAGGCACATCATCTTCATCTACAAAAGAAATATTGTCTATATAGAATGTACCGGATGTCCCATTATAGGCACTCTCTACGACAAAGACCATCTCTTTCATCTTAGTCGGGTCAGGGGGATGTTGATTATACGACCAAAACTTAGAATTGGTAACATCTGCATCTAAAACTATAGGTTTCCATTCTGTATCTTTATCATCTATGGAGATATATTTATAGGCGGTGTAACTATGCCTTTCATCCTTTGACCTATTATCCTTTAGTTCGAGTTTAATGATGTGTTGATTATTACTGATGCCGCTCCCTCTAACCCAAAAGATGAGCAAATCAAAATCCTTTGCACCTTCTTCTAAAGAGCCATATATATCATTAAAATTGAGGCAATATTCAGGGTAATCCAGAGATTCCCAGATGCCGGTATAACTTCCAGTCTCCGGCAGGTTATATGCCATTTTGAGAGAGGCTCCTTGAGTCCCATAATGAACAGTAGTAGAAAAGGTTGACTCTATAAATTCACCGTTGAGTTTGCCCCAATTACCACAGAAGTCATTAAACCATACATTTTTGCTATTAAAATTATTAAAGATGTAGTTGAGACCTCCTGTAAATTCTATTGGACAGTTATGGTAAGATTGTCCTGGGGTTTGGTTTCCAGCAAAATCTTGAGCAACTGCCCTTATGGAGTATTCTTTATCTAATCTTAGCCCTGAGATATACCAGACGAGCTCGTAAGTATCGTTAATTAGTTCATAGTCAGTTCCGATGGTATGCCAGATGTTTCCGTTATCATCAGAGTATTCAAACCGAACACCCTCTAATGTATCATCTATTGCCCCAGAGGAAGCGTTGACAGTCAGGATATTCTTCATCCCAAAGATATGCCCATTCGCTATAGATACGCCGTTATTCTTGAGGTTAGTTGGTGAAGTAGGGAAAGTAGTATCCGGGGCATATCCTTCTTTTTCAAATTGGACATCATCAATGTAAACACCACCAATCCTGTGAACTACTTGACTGTTTTCATATACAAAGTTTATGTGTTTAATACTTTCTTTATCCAGTGAAGGAAAATCTGTGAGCAATAAAGAAAATTTCTGCCAATCAGTAGTGATGTTATCAATCCGATTGAATCTATTATAGTTACAGTAACGATCCCCAAGTTCTATCTTTACCTTTTTTGGATTTTCAGTCTCTGATTTTGCCTTTACCCACAAGGTAAGTTTGTCATAGGCACTAAAGTTATGCTGTATAGCCGTCCAACCATCTCCTCCACCACCAAATATCTTAAACACACCTGCCCAGCCACTTGTTACATCATATTCTGATAATAAGCTGTTTGGAGTATTGTGATAAGTGGAGGTAGCGATAGAATAGGTCTTTGACCCACCCTCGCTATCCATATTTCCCATATTCCCACCCAATGCGTTTATTCCTAATTTATCACCATAATGGTCTATCCGTACACAGCCGGTAAAATAGGTGCCAAACAAGATATCATCGATATAGATTATGCTATTCAGTGGGCTACCATTAACAGTGCTTTGATAATTTTCAAAGACAACCACGAATTCATTCATACTTGTCCAATCATCAATGTTTGCAAAGGCATCTAAAGGGATAACCACCTTCTGCCACTGTGTAGTTACACCACTATCCAAATAATCAGTAACATAAACTGCGGCTTTGTTTCTATCAGTATCTGTACCATTATTTTTAAGCTCTATCTTAAAGAATTCGCCACCTTTAATTCCTTTTACCCAAAAAGACAAATATTTGAACTTACTCAAATCCTTGCCTTCCAGCTTACTAAAGTAGCCAGAAGAGCTTTCAGAATTAGAGACATCATATATCAATTCCAGGGAAAAGCCGGCTCTTCCTTTAACATTATCAAGATTAGTATTATAAACCCTGGTAATGAAGGTTCCTGTAGCAAGATTATTTGGTGGCAGGCTACCCCATCCCCCTCCTGATCCACCAAGATTATTAATCAGGCTTCCATCATTGAAATCATCTAAGAGGAGGACTTCATTAGCAAATACAGGGGTTGCTATTCCTGTTATAATTATAATAAAAAAAAGTAAAATAATCTGCCTCATTTTTATCTCCTACCAATACCTTTAACGCATTTTTACCCATTTTAATCTACCTCCTTTAAGTTACAGATTATTTGCATATAATCTGTATCGTTACTTAATTATCGCTATCTTGCCTTTCTTATTGCTCAAGGTACTACTATGGATTGTATAGATATACAATCCGCTGGCGAGGTCTTTTGCCTCGTTCCATGTATAACTGTCCTGATTACCTTCTATCTCTTTAACTAATTCACCAGCCAGATTAAATACCCTGATATGCCAGTTACTTCCCAGATTAGCAAAGGTAATCCCTGTAATTCCTGAATGAGTAGTAGTTGGTCGATACGGATTGGGATAGACCTTGAATTCTGTTAATGGCAATGGCTCAATAATCTCTCGTAATACCTTTATGAATTCTTGAGATTCCTGCTGAATTTCAGGACTGTTTTCTAAACTGGCAAGAACATTCTTAACATTCTCAAGCAGGTCAGGTCTATTTCTTAGGACTTGACGATATGCATCAATTAAGGTGTTATCTGTTTTCATTGTTGGTGTAGATAGTGCTAATGTCTTTGGATGTGTCTTACCATAGTTCTGGATAATAGCATGCACATCAATTAGATCTACCACACCATCACCATTAGCATCGGCATAGACGGCATCCGGACAGGGTGGCTCAATCATTCCCCAGTAAGGTGCAGTCCACGGTTTCCATTCAATGGCAACAGTCTCTAATCCTTCCCACTTTGCATCAAAGGATAGGCTCTTTAATCCCGTGACTGGATTATCGATATCCCCAACCTGAATATCCATTATAAACTCTTGTCCGGGTAATATCGAAGGATAAACTATGGGTTTGATAGCAACCTCGTTGACTCTCATCTCTTTAGACTCAGGCAAAAGGCTAATCCATTGAACAGTGCTATTATAAGCCTCAAGACCGTCTAAACTAAAGGTGATTGTTCCTAATTGTGCCTGGTTGGATATTTTGAGCTTTATATCAAGCACACTGCCATATCCTGTAGCACCACCTGTCCCTGTCTTTCTCCGCATCATAAATTGTACCTTACCTTCTGATTTAACAATATCAAATATCTGGAGGTCGTTACCAATAAAATCCCCTGGTGTAATATTTAATATCTCAATATCGTTTGCAGATGTCCAGGTAAGTGTGCCAAATATTGTGAACAAATCCTCAACAGGCTCTTGTTCATCCCCAACCTGAATCTTGAGCAATACCTCAGAGCCGGCAGATTGAGGAGAGGAAACTATTGGCTTTATTCTGGCAGAATAGAGGATAAAGTCAAGGCAGGTAGTTGTGTCCTGGCTAACCACTATATCAGTAGTTTGTGTGGATAGATATTGCTGCTTTGATACCCTCACAGTATAGCTTCCTTTTGCAAGGGCGATAGCATAACTTCCATTGGCATCAGTTGTAGTGCTTCCAATAGTAACCGTTCCTTGCAACGCCTCTACTAACACCTTTTCAATAGGTGTTTTGCCATTGGATTCGGTTACCTTGCCTGTGATTGTACCTACGGAAATAACAACTATTTCATAGCCTAAACCATGTAGTCCATTTCGATAATGTTGCTGGATTTCTTCTGGTGTTAATGCTTTGTTGTAAATTGCGACTTCGTCAATTATGCCCTTAATAGATGGGTTAGATGGCTTAAACTCGCATGGGCAGCCCGCAGTTGCACGACCAATCACTAATGGACAGAGGTTGTTTAGAAATGGCATATATTTCATATTCTTTGAATTATCCAATTCTCCATTAATATAAATCTTGAGAACCGTGCGGTCATAAGTGGCTGCTATGTAGTACCATCTGTCAAAAGATATTTTTCCTATGCTTGACACGCTATCCCAGCCCGGGATGTCCATACTATAGAAGCTACTCCAAGCTGCTGCGTCCCTATCAATCCACATTGCATAATTATCCATCCACGATCCTGTGTACCTCTTGACAAGAATACAACCTTCCGATCCGCCTGCAGCTGCAGGATTTGAATATTGTTTAACCCATGCTTCTATGGTAAATTCCTCAAGGCTTAAACTTGGTGAGTGCGGAACTACGATCATATCATCTAAACCATCAAATGTCAGTGCATCTCCAACTTGGCCAGTTGACCAGTTTGCGCCATAAATGGTTCCGTGATTTCCACTAATAGAATCATGAGCTACTGATCCGGTACCTTCCTCAAATTTCCAATAGGAGACTATACCAGATGGATACTGGGTTGGTGTTAGAGTAGCAGAGCTATAAGTTATTGAACCTGCTCCAAAACTTACTCTTGCCTGCCCAATGGTCAGTAATCCTACTAAAAACAACATCCCCCAAAATACTTTCCTTTGATTAAATTGATGTTTCATTTCTAAATTACCTCCTTTTATTTTTGGCATCTATTGCCATTTTCTTTGCCTCTTCAGCTTTTTCTTTCGCCTTGATGGCTAATTTCTTAGCTATCTTGTAATTCTTCTTCTCTATTTCAGCTTGAGCCTTAATCAGAATATCCTGAGCTTCTTTTAGGACTGCAGGTGCATATTCTTCAGCTCCAGATAATAAAGTGTTGTGTAATGCCCGTCTTGTCTCTTGTATCTCTTCCTCAGGTGCTCTGGCACATCCGAGAATAAAAATAATTGAAATTGTAAAAAAGAGTAAATGAAAATTCTTAAAACCATTTTTCCACCTCATCTTTTTATCCTCCTCTACCTATAAGATAGAAGAGAAAGCTTTCGGAAAGCTTTCTGGTTTCCACTTGTAGCAAAAATACCTTGATATTTTAAGATAAGTATTGAAAAATAACTCGAGCTGTGCAATCGGAAATTTTTTTAACGCAGAGGACGCAGAGAACGCAGAGAGGACAAGAAGTTCATGCCCTTTGTGATTTCATTCCCGCTTGTCGGGAATCCTTCTTTGTTGAGTACACCAAATGTGGTTGGATAAGAAGAAAGATTCTGGACAAGCCAGAATGACAAGGAGAAGAAAGGATTCTGTCGATTCTTGACAGGCGGGGACAGGCTAAGCCAGAGAGGACAAGAAGTC
>MNYI01000205.1 GCA_001873945.1 Candidatus Desantisbacteria bacterium CG2_30_40_21 | reverse complement strand
TTGGCACCGTGGTAGAAATTCTTGCGAAAGGCAATGCCTTTGAGGTTGAATTCAGCGATAGTGATGGGCGTACATACGCATCACTGGGCTTGAGACCTGATCAAATTATGATATTGCACTATAAATCATTGCCAGCTCGCGAATTAGTGTTTGCATAAGAAAAGAAAAAAGACAGAGAAGAAAGTCTAACAACAAAAATGAAATAGATGGGGCAGTAGCCCACCAGTTATTTTTATGGTTATGCTGTTGAGGAAACTGTCGGGACGCGACAAAAGGCTACAACATTTCTTATCTTGATCATTTAGAAGATAGGATGGTAATATGGTAAACATTGATAAACATATCTCGTATTGGCGAAACATGGCAGAAGAAGATTGGGAAGTTGCAAATCAGCTTATTGCATCAGATAAAATTCGTCATGGGCTCTTCTTTTTGCATCTATCATTGGAAAAGATTCTCAAGGCTCATGTTTGTCATAATACTAAGGATATTGCTCCGAGAGTGCATAATCTTATCAGCCTATCGGAATTATCAGGAATTTCCTTTGAACAAAGACAGACAGAGTTTCTATCAGAGATAAATCCTTTTAATATTGAAGGATGTTATCCCGAAGTGTGGGGAGTAGTTCCATCCCGAGAAGAGGCTGATAAACTTATACAAAAAGTAAAAGGAATATATGAATGGCTGAAAAATCAGTTATAATATCGGTAAAGAAATATCTGAACGAACTTTTAAAACTTGGCATTCCGATTCAGTATGGTATATTGTTCGGTTCACATGCACGGGGAAAGATTCATCAATGGAGTGATATAGATTTATTAATAGTATCATCCCGTTATGATGAAGCATATAGTCGTGAAGATATAAATCTGTTGTGGCGAACTGCTGCGCGCACAGATAATAGGATAGAACCTGTTCCTGTGGGTTTGAAATGTTGGAAAAATGATGATGAAAGTACAATTATTGAAGTTGCTCGCAGAGAAGGAATACAGATAATTGCATGAAAGGATAGACCTTAAACCTTGATTACGGAATTCACAATAGTTCGGTAAGATAAAAGAAAAGGAAAAAAGACAGCGAAGCAAAGTCTAACAAGAAAAATGAACTGGATGGGCAGTAGCCCACCAGTGATTTTGGCGTTAGATTGAGCCTGAGGGATCAATGACAATGAATGTTGAATTTGAAACATTGCTTCATCCAAGAGTCATGAACCACTGTAAACAACTTTACATTGATGGGCATTACAAACACACAAGCGTTTGAAGCGATGACCCAGGTTGAATTGGCTCTTAAAGAGAAATCTGGAGCCAAAAACAAGTTTGGTGTTAATCTTGCTATCAGTCTCTTTGGAGAAAATAAAGGTATTAAAGGTATTAAACTATGTGTACCTTTTGGTGAGGAAATGCAAAAGAAGGCTGAGGTATTGTTTCAAGGGGCTTTTTCCTACTACCGAAATTATGCTGCTCATGACGGCAGCAAAATAGACAATCGAATTTGCCTGAGAGTAATGATATTGGCAAGTGAATTGCTTGACTTGATAGGTGCTTCTTCTCAGAGTTTCGTTGATGTCGGCGAAGTCCCTGGTCTTATTCAAACAGGAGTATTTTCAGATAGGGAGCAACTTCATAAACTACTTTGTTTTCTTGGGCGTGGTCATATCTTCCCAGACTACGAAGGCGACGGTTTCTACGAGGATTTGGCATACGAAGGTTTCTCTGATACTCAAGTTCAGGCAGTTATTGATACCGGATTGGTTGAGTATATCACACAGCCTTATACTCCATCAAAGTTGGATAGGCTTTCTCCCTATGATCCACCACCGCCAGAAGAACTGGGATGGTTTGAGTTAACTAAATTAGGCAAAGAAATTTTAGAACGAGATGTCACATAACAACTTACTGTAGCCGACCACTTAAGGCTGGCGATGGAAACAGAGGAACACATCCCATGTTTTCTAATGAATTCCTCCAAGCATTTTAATTTTTTACTTGACTTGAGTAGTTTTTATAAGGTATAATATTTATCAGATAAGAGAGAGTAAGATTCAGACTACCATATAGAAGTCAAGAACTTTTTTAGTTTTTTTCTTTAATATTATTGGATACAATTTCCCCTTTCCCCAAAAATGTAGTAATAAAAAGGCGTTTGAGGGTAGGGGGAAATATTGTCCAATAATATCTTGACATAATTACCAATAACTGATAAAATATCTGCGAGAGTTAAGAGGTCCTTTCCTGTAATGTTCCTCAAAGGATCTATTCTGGTAAATGCGGTTTTGCACCAAGCTACCAAATCGAGAGTTTGAGGAGGAAAGATGACCATGCTGACCCACGGGTTTGCCCCAAGACCTTGACGGATTTTCTCCTCCTCTTAAACTCTTGCTTTTATCATTATTTAGCTCATCAAGATATATCTTCTTGTCTTGCTTAGTTATTATATATAAACAGTTACGCCTTATTTAACTGATAATCAGTCATATTTGAATCTATGTTAACTCACCACAAGTGAGATTGTTAAAAACAAATTAATCTTTAACCAACTTAGTCGAGTTGGGCATACTGAGGTCCTTTTCCTGTAAGTATCCAGGAGGGAAATTTTCCTGATGTCACCATATTCTCAAGAACATTTCCAATAGGAGTCGGTCCTTTGTAATTGGATGGTTTGATTCTGGAAAAGACAACATTAGATCCAATAGATTCGCGTTTTAGCCTCCGATAGATAGTTTTAGAAGGTTGAGGAATTTGTTTGATAACCTCATTTTCTTTTTCACTTATCAACCCAATGTGTTCAACACTTCCTTCGACAGGTTGAGGAGTTTGTTTGATAACCTCATTTTCTTTTTCTTGTGGGCAATTGTTTTGTTTCAGTATAGTATCTAATGTTTGTTGAGCCTGCGCAACTATTTGTTCAATCAAGGTTTTATCATTAGTGTTATTGTGCAGGAAATCTTTTAGCTTTGAGATTGGGTCATTTTTTAGTGTTGGACCTGTCCATGCAGGTGGCTCAAAAAGCTGGCTATTCTCTACCATCCGAAAAGAGTTGCGGATGAATTTGTTGGCAATAGCCACCTTAGCCTGTTGTTTTGCTTTGCCTCTTGCTATCAAACTTAAATAGAGAGGGGCATAATAGTCATTACCCTGAACAAGATTATTAGCTATAGTTATTACAGCGGATCTGCCCTGATTTTTGCCTTTTTTGGTAATGTGACCATTTTCAAAGGATACTTTACCAGTCTTAAACTTCTTAGGGGCAATGCCCAGGAAGGCAGTAATCTGTTTAGGAGAGATGAAGTTGTCAAAATGTCCTACTTCAGAGGCATATTCGCTGGCAGAAGGAACATTTATCCAGGGGATGGAGAGGAGAACAAAAGAGCCGGATTCTGTGCCAGATATTGGGCAATAGAAATATGATAGGAGGCAATATTCTCTTTTAGAGTAAGAAATCGTTGCCATTCTACATTGAGTTGCTGAATCTTGCTCGGGAAGTCCTGAGAAGTGCCGATAGATGTTTTTGCCCATATCAAGATTTTATCAGCCAGATCACCTGGTTTTTGAACCTTTGCTTGAGTAAGCTTTTGAAGTAGAGAACTACGATTTAGACAAGTGAGTTGTTTTGGGGAATGAGCAAGCTGTAAAATCACTGGTGGTGCGTTGTGTTCCCAGAAATTACCAAACAGCTCCTGAAAACCAGGCATTAACTCATCTAACAGGTTGGTGATTCTGTTCTTAGCTTGAGTTTGAAGATTTATCTCATTTCGTCTTGCCCTGGTTAGAGTTTGCCAATTTTCATAGAAATTGTCTAAAGGTGGTGAAGAAGAAACCCAACCATTAACAAATGCCTGTCCGATGGCACACAAATCAATGGAATCAGTCTTGGACCAATTCAATTGTCCCTGACGAAGATGGTAAGTACTGTTTGGGAAGACAAAGGTAACCGGTATCTTTGCCTCTCGTAACCTGTTAGCCAAATTTTTATGATAGTTGCCTGTATATTCCATAACAGTGTATACCTTTTCGAGCTTAAATTTGTCTATTATCTCAAGAATACAAGATAATAGAACTTGAAAACCTGTTAATGTATTAGGTATCTCAAATTCGTCCTTAAGGATTTTACCATAATAATCACAAATAGTTACGCAATGCTTATCCTTATGAACATCAATGGGGACAGTCCCCACCTTTTCGGGACCAATTTGCTTGGCCTCTTCAGTAAACCTACTACCTTTAGGTTTCTGAATATGCGTTCTGTACCTCACCTTGTTCTGTGTGCTATGTGTATTCTTCATCCAGACTACCTCCTTTTGATAGATATTTAGGGCAATACCTTAAAAGGTAACCCTATAATTCATATTCTATCAGGTAGTCTGGATGATTTCAAGATATTTTATTTGTTTAGAGTATAAAAGGTATTATACCAGACCTTGAATATTGAATTCACAATAGTTCGGTAAGCCAAAAGAAAAAAAGACAGCGAAGCAAAACCTAACAAAAAAATGAAGCAGACAAGGAGATAGTTATTTTTTTATCGTTAGCTACGAAAAAAATTAACCAAGGAGGTAATTATGAACGCTGTAGTTGGAATTGAAGCAGAATTATCAAATTTGGGTACAGTGGATCTTCATCACCTTGAGTGTGTAATCCATAAACTGTACCGTAAACGAAATGATCGCGTGATATATGATGATACATACGGACTCTGGATGACAGAAGACCAAACATCTGCAGCGTCAGAAGTGTTCGCGTTGTTTGATGAGCAAGAGGAACAAAATGTTAGTTGTTAAAAGAGGTGAGATATGGCTCGCAGACTTAGGATTGGCTGCGAAGGTCAGACCTGTACTTATTTTAAGTGTACCCTATTCGTATAATGACTATGCACTTCATGCAGTAGTGCCACACACCACTTCCCATCGAGGTTCTGATTTTGAAGTGAGGCTTGCAGTACAGGGGTTGCAAGAGGGAGCATTCAATGTTCAGGGTCTTCTTGCTATACCCACGGCGAAACTACTTCGTAAGATTTCTCATCTTACATCAAACCAAATAGAAACTGTCGAGATAGTTGTTAGAAAATGGTTAGGACTAAGCGGATAAAAAAACGATAACATATTGCTTTAGAAAGAACGAGACATAAGATAATAAAAAAGAATCCTAACAAGAAAAAATAACTGGTGGGCTACTGCCCATCCAGTTATTTTTGTAGTTAGTGGCGACACGAAGTCGCTTTAGTTATTGTTTAGCAATAGGTTACATCTATTGACTAAACCCAGTGTTTCACCACTGGTATCTTAGAAAGGCATGCGTGTATGGTGAATCCATGCAGGTGTGAAGCCCTTTCGACAATGTACCGAAGGCTGGAAACAGTCGGGGTGGAAATCGCGAGATGGATACCCTCCTGATAGTCTGTCTCGGGTGAGGGCTAAGATTGGATAATATGATTAGCATAGGCAAACATCTACAGCGTCGTCACGAGAAACAAGCCAAACAGACTGACAGGCTTGAACCAAAATTGTAAGTGGACAGGTTATGATGCTCTAACATCATCATATGTGAATGTTGCTCCACCAGCGTACGGGATGAATCTAAATTATCCATTTGTAACTGAAGCGGAACGTGGTAAGCCTGTATCTCCGCTTAGAGCAGACCTTCTGTCTGCAAAGGCTATGTGAAACCGCAAGGCACACGGAAGGGGATGCAGGTAAAAGAATCTGGAGGAAGCCAATGCCATTTTGTAATGGAGTAGATACGGATTGGAACATTATCCGACTTGAAAGAGTGCAGACTTCCAGAAGGTGTCTGATTGCGAGAGAATTTGGAGAATCTTTTAACGGAGAAAGCAAATGACGGAAGTTGAAAAACTTACTGGTGCTACTTCGGGCTTAGGCAAACACTGGCAAGCCATTAACCGGCAAAAAGTAAATGCCGAAGTCAAAAGACTTCAAATGCGTATTGCAAAGGCAGTGCGTTAACTGTCGGGTTTTAGTAAAATAAAACCTTACAGAGGCTTGAGCTGTGTGCGGGGAAACTCGCTTGCACAGTTCTTAGGGGGAACGGAGGCGCAAGCCTCCCGCCCTACCCGGTGTGCCAAAAAATATAAGCTTAACCTTAAAGATGAGGAAAACTTTGTGATAATTGATTATCTGAAAATGAGTGAGCGACTGTCATGTGAGGGGCGGAATAAAAAGATAAAGATAAAAAACATAAAAAAATACAACAACTGCCTTTTACTTGGCCATCAACACCCCACTTTCCGTTTTGATCGACCATAGTTTTCGTGGGTGGGTTCGGCAAGTGATGCGGACGTAGACAGTAGGAGAAATAACAGATACATGAATAATCTTGTACTTCAGCCTGATCAGTGGAGTATTCCTGATCCGAAGAGGGTTATCGAAACTCTCAACCGAATAAAACAACGAAAGTCGCAATCTTCCGAGAAGAGTAATAGCAGTTGGAGATTCACTGATGTCGTCTCTCCACTCGATTTTTACTGCTACCTAAAGATGCGGTTTGGCGATCCGAATGGTTTTGCGATGATGCTCAGATCGCAAGCGGTCGATAACTTTATACATTGGCACTACACGCTTGCTACTTCAGACACCATCATAGACATAATGGGACTCAATATTGGAATGGAAATTCAATCACATGGCATGCAAGTCATTAATTCAGGCTGGCAACAACTTGAGTCTAATCTGAACAAGGAGTTCGATCACTACCATTGTGATTTACGGAAAGTCCGAGAAACTTTTGAACGCTGGCATCTCTTTATTAATCCGTACGGACGATTGTCAACCATAGTGCAACGCTATGTTACACGTCTTAAAGAACTTGACATTTCTCACATGACGATACCAAAACCACCTGAACTGGATGAGGATTTCGTTCGTTATAAGTCGGAAATCAAACAGTGTTTGGAAGTTTGCCAAGAGGCTATGTGCATCTCTGTGGGGATCCAGATGATAGCTCCAGTTATGGGCAAAGCCGCGATCAATTTTCTTATGCTTATCTTAGCAAAACCAGAAGTCAAGAATGATGGCCGTCTATATCAGGATTTTTTGCGCCGTAACATAGATGTCAGAATCAAAAGCCTCCATCTATGTTGCGATGGCTTTGATAAAGCCATCGACGGTTCAGAAGAGCCATTTAAGAACTTCTTGCGACTGATGAATCGACGAAACGATACTCTTCACGGAAACATCGATCCTATGAGTAGCACTGGTGAGGATATCTATTTCGATCATCAAACAATTCCACTGGTGTCTAAGTACAAAGGGTTAACCGAGATTGCACTTGCCAATATCCTTGGCAATCTCAATCCTGAAGAGGCTATTCAGGATGTCCAAGTAGTTCACGATTTTGTCAGGTTTCTGCTTTCACGATTGCACCCAGATATCCGATCGCAGATTGTCGGTGTTTTTGACGAGCAACAAATCGGATACTGCCCAAAAACTAAAATGATTGGATCTATTCTTCCCAAAGCATACTGTGACTTGATTCCCAATCATTCGGGCTTGCGTGGGGGGATTTGGATTAAACCTTGATTATGAAATACACTTGAATTGAGCCAGAAGAAAAGAAAAAAGACAGCGAAGCAAAGCCTAACCATAAAAATGAACTGGATGGGCAGTAGCCCACCAGTTATTTTTATGGT
>MNYI01000024.1 GCA_001873945.1 Candidatus Desantisbacteria bacterium CG2_30_40_21 | reverse complement strand
ATTATGGATTTTCAGATTCACCACAGAGACACGGAGGCACGGAGAATAACTTAAAAAAACAAGCTGACGGAATGCAAATTTTTATAAATTCACAGAATAATGCTTCAAATTTCCAAAAATCTGCATTCAGCCACATTCAAATAAGAGATTTGTCCTTCGATTTTCCTCTGTGTCTCCGTGGTGAGTTGTTATGTGTTTATGCGGTAAAAATGTCATAATTAGAATTGCTGGGGTATGTGATGGAAACAGGAAAAGTAGTGATGATGGATGCAGCAGCTAATCTGTTAAAAATGATGAGGTAAAAAATGCTTACTTGGGAGGAGGTAATTAGATTATGGGTAAAAGAGGTGTTTTTTTTAAGGATATGCCGGATGAAAAAGGAGATAATTCTGCTAAAGATATTATAACTGAGGCATTAGAAAGCGTTCCACCAATGCTTTCTTCCCAGACACAAAAAGAGGCAATGAAAATAATTCATTTTACTATTAATAATGTCAAGATGGGAAAAATTGTTGACGATAAAGAAACAAAAAAGCTTATAAAAAATATGGTAGAGGAGATAATGGATAATCAGGATGCAATGCTGAACCTGATTAAGATTAAGAGTCATGATGAATATACCTTCTCTCATTCTGTGAATGTGTGTATGATTGCTACGCTAATTGGGGTAAGACATCAACTTTCTGCTGATCTTCTCGAAGAACTTGCCTTTGGGGCAATGTTGCAGGATCTGGGTAAGATTAAGGTGTCAGATGAGATATTATTTAAGTCAGGCAGATTAAATGAAAAAGAAATAGAAGAGATAAAGAAACATACCTTGTATAGTCAGCAAATTTTAAGTGAAAATAGTCGAATAGGGGAATTGCCGAGAAAGATTGCTTGTCAACATCACGAACGATGGCATGGTCAGGGGTATCCTCATAGAATATCAGGAGAGAATATTGAATTATTAGCCAGAATATCAGCCATTGCTGATGTGTATGATGCCTTAACCACAGATAGACCATATCGAAAAAAGTTTCTTCCCTATGATGCTGTTCGATTGATTGTTTCTAAGGCAGATGATGAATTTTATGCTGATGCAGTCAGAGCCTTTGTGGAAAGTGTTTCTATCTATCCGCTTGGAAGTCTGATAAAACTTAATACAGAAGAGATCGGGATGGTGGTCAAGATAAATAGAAAAGCAATTGTCAGGCCAACCATCAGAATATTGTTTGACTCATCGGGTAATATCTTAGAAGAACCACTAAATACAGATTTGATAAAGGAGCGAGAGAGGTTCGTTGTCTGTGCTGTAGATGAAGAAGAGGTTTATCGAATGCATACTGAGCAGATGAAGGAATAACAGAGAGCGGGTTTTCTAACCTGACCCTTGATGCAGAGATTGGAGAAAAGGCGGACAAGAATGTTAAAGAAGGAGGAAAAAAATGGATGGAATGCTAAAGGCTATTATTGAAAGCTGGGGTTATGTCGGAATTTTTTTATCCATGATTATGGAGAGTCTGTGTCTTCCAACAGCAAGTGAGACAGCCATGTCATTTTCAGGCTTTCTGGTTTCAACCGGCAAATTTAATATCTGGATAGTTATCTTTTTAGGGACAATAGGGGATCTGATTGGGGCAGTTTTGTCTTATGGTATTGGTTATTATTTGGGCAGGCCATTGCTGTTAAAATATGGCAAATATTTACTTATTGTTTCCAATGATATAAAAATACTTGAATCATGGGTTATCAGGCAAGGGGAAAGGGTAGTATTTTTATCAAGGAATGTGCCGATCATTAGAACCTTTATCTCTTTACCGGCTGGAATTGGACGGATGAATTTTTTAAGGTTTATTGCTTGTACTGTGGTTGGTTCATTGCCATGGTGCATGGTGCTTGTTTGCATAGGGTTGTTTATGGGAGAGGAGTGGAAGGGTATTGAGAGGATATTTTTTAATTTTAATATGATTGTGGGTGCATTCCTTCTTGTTTTGCTGGGGATATTTATTGGGATGAGATTAAAGAAGGATAATAGTTCTTCTGGTATAAATTGGCGCGGGGGAAGATGTTAATAGATCTGCATACACATACAGTACTTGGGTCTCCATGTAGTGTTATAGAAATAAATGATATTATTAAGATGGCAAAGAGAGTCAAGTTGGATGGGGTCTGTATTACTGACCATCATAGTCGTAATGCAATAGAAATAGCTAAGGAAAAAGCAGTTGGGCATAATCTTTTAATCCTTGGCGGGATGGAGATTAGAAGCCTTGAAGGTGATGTGCTTACCTTTGGATTTTCAGAATTTGTCCGAGAGGGCATACCATTAGCCGAGCTTATTCCATGGGTACATAGCCTGAATGGGGTGGTTATTGCCGCTCACCCATTTCGCAGTGGTGCTCCAAGCATGGGGAATAAAATCTATGAAATAAAGGGTATTGATGCTATTGAGGTATTAAATGGAAATTCTTCAGAGGATATGAATATCCTGTCATGGCTGGCAAGTCTTAAATTGGGTATTCCGGGTGTGGGTGGAAGTGATGCCCATACAGCCCTTCAGATAGGCAAGTATGCAACCTTTTTCGATAAAGAGATTAAGGATGAAAATGATTTTATCTGTGCATTAAAAGGGGGGCGATTTCAGGCATTGAAGATGTTTTAGCCAGAGTGTGACAGACCCTAAGTCCTAAATGATTATGAAGGATCGCGACATGAATAAACTCAAATGGCTCGGATTATTTATCAGCATTATCTTGCTGGGGCTGATCATCTGGAAAATAGACCTGACAGCGTTTGGGAAAGCTCTGGTTGGGCTGGATTATCCTATCCTTATAACTGGGGTGTTAGTCTATCTTCTCGGCTATCTGGCAAGAACTGTCAGATGGTATTATCTGTTATCCCATGCCAAAAAGATAAGACTTGGCAGCTTGTTTGGCATTATGATTATTGGATTTATGGCAAACAACATCCTGCCAGCAAGGGCTGGAGAGTTTGTGCGGGCATATATGCTTGGGATAAAAGAATCCATAAGCAAGAGCCTTGCTCTGGCTACAGTAGTTGTGGAAAGAATCCTTGATGGATTGGTATTTGTCTTGCTGCTTCTTATCATCTGGCTATTCTTCCCTTTGCCTGAATGGATAAAAAAGATAGGCATTTTGTCCACAGCTATCTTTGGATGTGCCATTTTATTTATTGTCTGGCTTAACTCCTACAAACTTCATGCCTTAGAATTATTTCGTAAAGGCTTTTTCTGGTTGCCTAAAAAACTATTGTACAAAATAATTCATCTGCTTAAATATTTCATCGAAGGGTTGCAGGTTCTTCAGAGCAAAGGGGACTTTTTAAGGGTTTGTCTGCTTTCATTGATTATCTGGGGAATAGAGTTGGGAATGTATTACCTGACCATCCGCTCCTTTGGCATAAATCTGCCGTTTTATGGGGTAGTACTACTCATGGTTATGGTCAATCTGGCTATCATGATTCCCTCAGCACCAGCCTATATTGGTGTATTTCAGGTTGCGGTATTGGGGGTGTTGTGTAAATGCTTTGGACTTGAGTACAACTTATCATTAGCTGTTTCTGTGGTTTTACATGGGATTATTGTTGTTCCGGTGACTATTCTTGGGTTTATCTTTATGGCAAGGGAGAATATGTCGCTGGAACAAATGGTTAAGGGGCAAGATGCCAAATAATGTAATAAGGCACAAAGTCAGGAGAGGCACAGAGGAAGAATACGAAAGGCACGAAAAACGCGAAAAAGTTCTGTAATATTATTATTTTACGATCTGTGCAAGCGAGTTTTTTTAACACAAAGAACGCAAAGATCACGCAAAGTTCGCAGAGTTTGAAAAACCTTTATTTCTTCTCGCAAAGACGCAAAGATCACTTATTTCTCACACAAAGCCACAGAGATCACAAAGACATATGAGATTTTTCTTCTTTTCTGTCCTTTGTGTTCTTTGTGTCTTTGTGTGATTAATTCCGTTTGCACAGGTCGAAAAGGCACGGAGGTAGCAATTGTCAAATCACACCATCTTCTTCAACTCATACAATTTATTAAGTGCTTCAATCGGTGTCAGGTTATTAACATCAATCTGTTTCAACGCCTCTATAGCCTTATCATTTATTGCCTGTGCCAGGTCAAAGATATCCAATTGGACATGTTTTTCTTTTTTCCCCTTTACCTTGGCTAATTTGGGTTTTCCATCACCAGCAATACTTTCCATTTCGAGGTTATCAAGTATCTCTGTTGCCCGCAAGATCACCTCTTTTGGCAGTCCGGCAAGTTTTGCCACATGGATACCATAGCTCTTATCTGCCCCACCCGGAATAATCTTCCGCAGGAAAATAATCTTGTCGCCCCATTCCTTAACCGCAATGTTATAGTTTTTAATCCCTTTGAACACTACCTCCAGCTCTGTCAGTTCATGATAATGTGTTGCAAATAATGTCCTTGCCTTAACGCTGCTATGATTGTGAATATATTCAGCCACTGCCCAGGCAATGCTTACACCGTCAAAGGTACTTGTGCCCCTGCCTATTTCATCAAGGATGACAAGGCTTTTTGGGGTTGAATTATTCAGGATATTGGCTGTTTCAATCATCTCTACCATAAATGTACTTTGCCCCTTCATCAATTCATCCGATGCCCCAACCCGGGTAAATATCTGGTCAACCACCCCTATCTCTGCTTTTTTTGCCGGCACAAAGCTGCCTATTTGTGCCATCAGGACAATCAGGGCAACCTGACGAATATAGGTGGATTTTCCAGCCATATTGGGACCGGTAATAATCAATATCTGGTTATTGCTTTGATCCAATAGGGTATCATTAGGGACAAACCCTTCCCCTGCCAACACCTTCTCTACCACAGGGTGTCGTGCATCCTTGAGCAGGATGGTATCCCCATCGTTTATCACTGGTCGGGTGTAATCATTTTCCACAGCCACCTTAGCCATAGACACCAGCACATCCAGAATAGCTATTGCCCGGCTGACCTGCTGGATTCTATCTATTTTGCTGATAATCTCAGCCCTTACCATCAGGAATATCTCATATTCAATCCCTGTAATCCTTTCACTGGCACTAAGGATTTGCACCTCTTTTTCTTTTAATTGTGGAGTAATAAACCTTTCCCCATTAGCAATGGTTTGTTTGCGGATATAATCTTGTGGGACAAGGTGCAGGTTTGCTTTTGTAATCTCAATGTAATAACCAAAAACCTTGTTATAGCTAATCTTAAGCGATCCAATCCCTGTGCGTTTAATCTCCTCCTGCTGTAGCCTGAGGATCCATCCCTTTGCATCCCTCGTTATCTCATGCAACTCGTCCAGATCTTGATTGTATCCCGACTTTATTATTCCTCCTTCACGCAAAGAAAGCGGCGGGGTATCATGGATGGCTTTGTCTATTAACTCAACAATATCCCTTAATTCATCCAGATCGCGAATCGTATCCTTTATGCTGTTGCTCTTACAAGTGGCAAGGGCAGTTTTTATGCTCGGAACAATAAGTAATGATTCCTTTAAGGCAATAATGTCCCTGGCATTTGCCAGACCAGCATCTATCCTTCCGGCAAGCCTTGCCAGATCATGGATAGACTTCAGACAGGTAGTGATTTTTTCTCGCAGGGAAGATGATTGACGAAATTCCTCCACACCATCCTGACGATAGATTATTTCCATCTCGTTCAACAATGGTTGTTGTATCCATGAACGAAGCAGTCGCCCACCCATGGCTGTCCCTGTTTGGTCCAGAACCCAGATAAGGCTGCCTGTCTTTTCCCCGCTCCTGATGGTTTTGGTTAATTCAAGGTTTCGCCAGCTTGCCGGATCAATAGACATAAATTCTTCCGAGGAATAGGGTGTTACCCTGGTGATATGGCTTAATGATGATTGTCCTGTTTCTTTGAGATAACGAATGATTGCCCCGGCAGCACCAATACCATGGGTAAGATTGCCACATCCAAACCCATCCATTGTAATTGTACCAAAGAATCCACACAAGGTGCTCTGTGC
This sequence comes from Candidatus Desantisbacteria bacterium CG2_30_40_21, assembly GCA_001873945.1. Classification (GTDB taxonomy): domain Bacteria; phylum UBA9089; class CG2-30-40-21; order CG2-30-40-21; family CG2-30-40-21; genus CG2-30-40-21. The sequence continues at coordinate 2,051 of MNYI01000024.1, read as the reverse complement.
TGTATCCAGACTGAATGTCCAATCATCCTGAAGTGTAATAGACATTTGATTATCTCTGGCAAACACAGAAATAGCTGGATCATCCCGTAAGCTTTCAGGGATAAGACACTCCTTTGGACCAAGCCGCATCAACTCTGCAAATAACTTAGCCTCACTGCTAAACTCAGATACCATGAATTCCCCAGTTGACGATTCAACAAACGCCAACCCAATGCTTGCTTTATCCTTATTAATAGCAACAAGGTAGTTATTAACCTTATCCTCAAGTAGTGCAGGGCTAAGAACAGTTCCCGGGGTAATGGTACGAACAACCTCTCTTTTTACCAATCCCTTAGCTGTCTTTGGGTCTTCCACCTGTTCGCAGATAGCCACCTTTTTGCCTGCCTTAATCAATTTGGCAATATATGATTCAGCCGCATGATATGGCAGACCACACATCGGTACTTTCTTATTCTTGCCTCCTTCACGAGCGGTAAGGGTAATGTTAAGGATTTGAGATGCAACCTTAGCATCCTCAAAGAACATCTCATAAAAATCACCCAGACGGAAAAAGAGGATGGTATTAGGTTTTTCCTTTTTTATATTCAGATATTGACTCATCATTGGAGTAAATTCACTCATTTTTTTCTCCTGAATAATGTCCCTTTGTGCCTCTGTTATTATAGTACATGATAGCCAGTTTCGTCAAGAGAATTGTTTCAATCGGTATGATTTTTTGCTTGACTTGAGTGGTTCAATAGTGTATAATATATACTTTCCGGATGAAATGGTAGCGGGGTAACAAATGAAAATCAGCTGGTTATTTTTAATGGTAACAGGTATCCTTATGAGTGGTTGTGTATGCAATAAAACAAGTTATCAAGGGGGTGAAAAAATGGTAAGTATCGCGGGGAAAAAGGTATTGTTTATCATAGCTTCTAATAATTTCCGTGATGAGGAATTCTTTGAGCCGAAACAAGTTATTGAAGCAAAGGGTGGCATAATAACAATTGCGTCTTCTTCTCTAAATATCTCAGGTGGTGTGCGTGGAGCAACCGTCAAGCCTGATGTCCTTCTTAGTGAGGCAAAGGCAGCAGATTATGACGCTATTGTCTTTGTTGGAGGAGGAGGTTCCTCAGAATATTGGGATAATCATACAGCACATCAATTAGCAAAGGAATCTGTTGCTCTTGGCAAGGTTGTAAGTGCTATCTGTATTGCCCCAATAACCTTAGCCAATGCCGGACTTCTTAATGGGAAAAAAGCAACTGTATTCCCTTCGGGAACAGAAAGGCTTAAAGCCAAAGGTGCAATATATACTGGTGCCGGGGTAGAGGTTGATGGAGGGATAATTACAGCCAATGGACCACAGTCTGCGACGAAGTTTGGCGAGGCAATTGTGACTGCATTGCAGAGATAAGATGGGAAAATTGGGGACAAAAAATATAAATGTGGTAACCCGTTCACGACTAATAATATTTTAACACAGAGTTCACAGAGACGACAGAGGGACACAGAGCTTATACTCAAGTGGGGCATAAATTGCGTTTTTCGCTGGTCTTAATCAACGATAGCTGTGTTTTGTTCAGGTTCGCAATAGTACACTATTGCTCACCTTCACGCCTTGCTCTCCTTGATTAATCCTCACCGAAAAAATCGCAATTTATGCCCCACTTGAGTATAAATTCCAATCATCATATATTTGATTTTCATACAATAAGGAGTTATCTTACCTGAAAGCCGATTATAATCTTTCTCTGTGTAACTCTTAATACTCTGTGTCCTCTGTGTTAAAAATATAGGCTGTGAACGCAGCAATTCTCATTATGGTAAAATGGATAAGGGGGAGATATGGAGATTAATCGGTAGGACAGGCATTCTTGCCTGTCATCTGCAACAGGACAGGCAGGAATGCCTGTCCTACCAACAATTCTGTTGATAATCGACACCATCTCTTCTATTCCCTTATTCCCCTTTGAACATAAGTTTTGCCATAATGAGAATTGCTGTAATTTAAGGGGGGGAACAAAGTTGAAAGAGCTTGTTGTTATCAGTGGTAAAGGTGGAACAGG
>MNYI01000060.1 GCA_001873945.1 Candidatus Desantisbacteria bacterium CG2_30_40_21 | reverse complement strand
CCTTCTTTCCTCCATTAGTATCCCACACAGCAGCAATTCTCATTATGGCAAAACTTATGTTCAAAGGGGAATAAGGGAATAGAGGAGATGGTGTCGATTATCAACAGAATTGTCGGTAGGACAGGCATTTCTGCCTGTCCTGTTGCAGATGACAGGCAAGAATGCCTGTCCTACCGATTAATCTCCATATCTCCCCCTTATCCATTTTACCATAATGAGAATTGCTGTTGATCTATTTGTATTACTTGACAAGAACAATCCCCTTTATCTTTTCTCTTCTATCACCCTTCTAATATCTGCCTCTGTCATCATTCTTACCAACTCTTCAAACTTAACCACTGGTTGCCAGCCAAGCCTTTCCTTAGCTTTTGCTGGATTACCCAGCAACAGTTCTACCTCAGCAGGTCGATAAAATTCCGGGGATACTTCTATCAACACCTTGCCTGTCTTCTCATCAATTCCTTTGGTAAGAACATCCTGTCCTTCCCATCGTATCTTAAATCCAACAGAATCAAAGGCATATTCTACAAATTCCCTTACTGTATGAGTTTCCCCGGTGGCTAAGATATAATCATCTGCCTGCTCTTGTTGCAGCATAAGCCACATCCCTTGGATATACTCATCAGCATATCCCCAATCCCTTTTTGCGTCCAGATTGCCTACCACGATTTTATCCTGCAAGCCATGTTTTATCCTTGCTATGCCATAGGTTAATTTTCTGGTAATGAATTCTAATCCTCGCAAAGGTGATTCGTGGTTAAACAATATTCCCGAACAGGTAAACATATTATAGGCTTCCCGATAATTTACAATCATCCAATGTGCAAATAGTTTTGCCACACCATAGGGACTCCTTGGATAAAATGGTGTTTTTTCTGTTTGCGGAATCTCTTGAACCTTACCAAACATCTCGCTGGTAGAGGCCTGATAAAATCTTGTCTCTGGTTTTATGGTTCTAATAATATCTAATAATCGTAAGACACCGATAGCATCTACCTCTGAGGTCAGGATTGGTTGTTCAAAAGAGGCATGAACAAAGCTTTGAGCGGCTAAGTTATAGATCTCATCTGGCTTTATTCTTTCAATTGTTCTATAAATATTTTCAAACTCCAATAGATCCATATAAATAATCTTAATCTCGTTTTCTATCCCCAGCTCCTTTAATCTCCAATTGCCTGATTCACCACTTCTTCGGTCAGCTCCAAAAACCGTATATCCTTTTTCCAATAAAAGCCTTCCAAGATACGCCCCATCCTGTCCTCGAATCCCTGTAATCAATGCTGTTTTATTCATCCTTTGCCTCCTTGATTTTAATCAACTAATCAACCAACCCATCAACCTTTATCATTCCTCCCTCAGCCTTCTAATTGTCTCTGCTACCTGTTTCAGCCTTGCTTCAAATCTGGCATCAACAGCACTAATCACTGTTTCTACCCATGCAGGTTTGGTTCGGGCTAATTCTGTAAGCTTGATGAGTTCATTCAAGGCAGCCTTTATGTCGCCGCCAAGCATCCTTACATCTCCGGTAACTGCGGTAATTGTGGGCAGGGTTTCCCTCTTCAATTCATTTGACACCTCCCCTACCTTTTCCATAAACTCTATGGCTTCATACAGTTTATCGGGATAGGTAGACATATAGTGCCTGACCTTTCTTAACTGGATTAATTCCCACCAGAAAAAGGTGACCATTAATCCCCAGGTTATAGCTACTATTAAGATAATAGAAAGCTGAACGATTAGCAAAATATCCATGATAAACTCTCCTCCTTATCTCTTACATCATTTCCTCAATAAATCCCATAGACTTTATCGGAAATGTCAGATAATACTTAAGAAAATAAAGTGTAAATCCCTTCATCTCATCCATTAATTGAGCAGAAACAGGGTATGTTCGTAGTGTTTCCACCCTTTCAGAGATTAATCTTTTTGTTAATTCAATTACCTCTTTTGGTACGGACATTACCCCTTGCCTTTCTTTCAAGCACACCGGACATATTATCCCGCCCTCATCCCAACTGAACCATATTTTATAATTATCCACTACTTGATGGCATATAGCACAATTAGACAGCATCGGTCTAAATCCAAGCATACAAAGAAGTTTGAAACAAAAGGAATAAAGGATAATTTCTGTTGTCTCATGTTCAAGCCATGTAAGATATTTCAGGATAAACCTGAATATTCTTTCATCCCTGTGCGTACCAATTATCAGGTGTTCTATCAACTCTATAAGGAATGAACCATATAGTATCTTTTCCAGATTCTCCCGTATCCCTTGACATGATTTCACAATCTCTGTCTGGGATATTGTTTTTAATTCATGGCTATCGTTTCCATAAAACGAAACCTTAATACAGGTAAAAGGCAGGGTGCTTGAACCAAACTTGGTGGTTAGCCTTCTAACACCATGAGCCACCCCTCGTATTTTGCCAAATTCCATGGTATAAAGAGAAATAATCCTATCGCTTTCACCCAAATCCCAGTTTCGCAGCACAATAGCATTTGCCTTGTATAATGGCATGTTTTTCCTCACATCCATTTCTTATGCTTAAAGAATACAAACAGTCCGATCGTTGTTCCAATCATCAATCCCCAGACAATAATTAATCCATGAGCTCCTGCTGTAAACTCTGGCATAGGGATATTCATCCCATAATAACTTGTAATCAGGGTTAATGGCATCATAAATGTGGCAATAATTGTCAAAACCTTTATTATTGCATTTAATCGGGTAGATGTTCCGGAGAGATGTACCTCTAAGGTATTGGTTAATAGCTCCCGATACATATCAAGCATATCTCCTATTCTGAGCAGATGGTCATAGACATCCCTGAAATATACAAGGTGATTGTATTCAATAAAAGGAATATCCCCTCTTGAAAGTCGGGAAATAACTGTTCGCTGAGGGATAATAATCTTACGCATAGAAAGAATAATTCGCTTTAGATGTAGAAACCGTTCCATATTCTTTTGTGTTGGATCTGCCAATATATCCTCTTCAATCTGTTCTATCTGGTCGTCTATTTGTTCTGTTAATGGGAAATAGCCATCCACGATTCGGTCAAGGATAGCATGAAAAAGAAGATCTATGCCCTTGGACAAGACAAGAGGATTTTGTCTTATCTTTTCCTTAACTGTATTTATCGCCACAGATGGTTGTTCATGAACTGTAACTATAAAGTTTTTGCCCAAAAAGATATTTATCTCAAGCATTTCCATATCCTCTTCAATACTTGCCCGTGAAATGATTCCGTGAATTGTAATAAAATAATATGTATCAAAATCCTCTATCTTGGGCAGATTTTGCGGGAAGATACAATCCTCAATGGAAAGCTCATGAAACCCAAATTCTTCACTCATAATAGCCGCATCCTTATCATCCGGGGATTCCATATCAATCCACAAAAAACAATTCTCATCCTTCAGGCTATCTTTTATATTCATTTCTTTATATTCAGTAATAACCTTGTTGTCTGAAATCAAAAAACAGCTATTCAGCATTTATTCACCTCCACTTCTACCCTTTCGATAGTCTTTTCCGTAGCCTCAATAATCGTTATCTTCAGGTTTTTATAAGTAATCACCTCGCCTATCAATGGGATTTTTCCAAGGCGTTCCATGATAAATCCAGAAATGGTCTCAAAATCCCCTTCTGGAATATTTAATCCCACCGTTTCATTTATCATTTCAATGCCTACATATCCATCAATTAGAAATGTATTCTTATCTTTTTGTTTGATAGGAGAATCGATTGTTTCGTATTCATCATGAATCTCACCAACTATTTCCTCTAAGACATCTTCCATGGTTACTAATCCGTCTATTCCACCATATTCATCAACAACAATGGCTATCTGTATCTTTTTCTTTTGAAACTCCTCAAGCAAGTCATCAACCCTTTTTGTAGCAGGGATAAAGTATGGGAATCTAATCAACTCTACAGCAGAGATCCACACATCTGCCTTCCCCCAGAAATTGAGTAAATCCTTGATATAAAGGATACCGATAATATTATCAATTGTTTCATCATACACAGGAATTCTTGAATAATGGTGTTGACTAAATACGGTTAATATCTCATTCATATCTGCCTCAGCAGACAGACAGATCATATCTATACGAGGGGTCATCACCTCACGGATTCTTGTTTCCGAAAGTTCCAGCACATCACCAATCATTTCCTCTGTTTCTTCTTCTATTGCCCCATGCTCCTCCCCCTCTTCTATCAAAAATCGAAAATCCTCTCTGCTTAAAAGTGGCCCCTTTTTCTTTTTTCCAATCACAGGTTCAATGACCATAGCAATCAGGTTTACTATTGGGACAAGGAAATAATACCATGCCCTGATTATATAGACAAGGGCTAACACCAATCTGGTACTGTGGTGACGAAATATTGTCTTTGGGATTATTTCCGCAAACAAAACAATGATAATTGTCAGCCCTATTTCTACCCATATTGCCCACCTTTCAAGCAAAGCAGTAGTAATACAGGATGCCGTAATAATGGCGATATTAATCCCTATTAACATCCCGATTAAAAATCTAGGGAGGTTATCTATTAGCTTTGTGGCAATAATTGCCCTGTGGTTTCCTTTTTCAACCAAATTTTTCAGTCTGACCTTATTAATAGAAAGGAAACCAATCTCTGCTCCAGAAGAAAATCCTGCAATGGCTATGCACGCAATAACCACTATCAGGCTTAACCAGAGTTCCATCTTGCCTCCATTTAGTCCAGCTCTTAATCACTTGAATGTTCTACGATAGTGAGGGATAGGAGGGTGAATTCCCCCTTAATAATGCTTATCCTTACCCAATAAAGTACAAACGAATACAGCTAATTGACAATTATCAATTAGCTATTAACAATTCACAATTAATATTTAATGTTGATAAAGCCAACAAATAATGGTCAATTGTCAATTATTTTGATGTGCATGCTTTGTAGCATTTCCCATCAAAACTCTATCCTCCAAAGATGTGGGTAAGGATAAGGTTAATAAAGGGGCTCAGGGGGTGGGAAAAACAGTAACACTGCATTTTTCACTCTCCTTATTCCACATCAGCCATTTCCTTTGCTTTTTGTCTGGCTACCCGCACCCTGTCTGTTTCGGTTAAAACTTGTTTGCGAAGACGAATATTTTTGGGTGTAACCTCTAAATACTCATCCTCAGTCATAATCTCCAGCCCCCTCTCCAGCGTTAATTCTATTGGTGGAGTCAATTGAATGGCTATATCTGAGCTTGAAGCCCGCATGTTGGTGAGTTGCTTGCCTTTAATAGGATTAACAGTCAGATGGTGTCCCTTGGAGGTACTACCAATAACCTGTCCCTTGTAAACCTCTACGGTTGGACCTACAAACAAAACACCACGATCCTGAAGATTAGCAAGAGAATTCGCTGTTGTTTTGCCAGTTTCTCCGGAAATCATGGAGCCAGTATTGCGTTTTTTAATATCACCTGCATACGGCTTAAAACCAATCGTTTCACTGCATAAAATTCCTTCTCCCTTAGTATCCACAACAAATTCATTGCGATAACCCAGAAAGCCGCGAGTTGGAACTTGGAAAACCAATCGGATATGATTTTGTTCTGGCTGCATTTCCAACATTTGCCCCTTTCTCTTGGAAAGTTTTTCGATAATAATACCAACAGATTCTTGTGGAGAGTCAATAGTAATTTTTTCAAATGGTTCATGTCGCACGCCATTTATTTCCTTAAGAATTGCCTGTGGTTGAGAAACCTGAACCTCATATCCCTCCCGTCGCATATTTTCTAATAAAATAGCAATATGCAACTCACCCCGTCCATAAACCTTGAAATATTCCATCGCCGAAAAGTCTACTTTTAAGCCAACATTAACCTCTAATTCTTTTTCCAATCGTTCTCTGATTTGACGACTGGTAACAAACTTTCCATCTTTGCCGGCAAAAGGAGAGCTATTGACTAAAAAGCTTAAAGAAATTATCGGCTCATCGATTTGAATAGCTGGTAGAGGCTCTTGATCTACGGCATCACAAACCGTATCTCCGATATAGATTCCCGGCAAACCAGCTATCATAACAATATCTCCACTAACAATGGATGATACCTCTTTTTTTTGCATACCTTCAAAGGTAAATAATTTAGTAATACTACCAGAAACGATCTCATCTGATTGTTTTTTAATAAAAACCTTATCTGCGGTTTTTAATGATCCTTGATAAACACGACCAATACCCAGACGGCCAAGATAATTATCATAGGCTAAATTAAACACCTGTAAGGCAAAAGGTAAATTTTCATCAACCTTTACCGGTGAAACTTTTTCTAAAATCGTATCCAGAAGCGGAGTAAGGTCATTGGATTCATCGTTTAATTCCTTTTTAGCAATGGATTGCCGAGCAATGGCATAAACAGTTGTAAAATCCAATTGTTCATTATTAGCGCCCAAATCCATAAAAAGTTCAAGCACTTTTTCATGTGCCCACTCTGGTCTAGCTGCCAATTTATCAATTTTATTGACCACCACAATCGGTTTTAATCCCAATCCTAATGCCTTTTTTAAGACAAATTTGGTTTGGGGCATTGGTCCTTCCTGAGCATCAACAACTAAAAGCACAGAATCAATGCATCGCAAAACCCGTTCTACCTCTGAGCCAAAGTCTACATGACCAGGGGTATCCACAATATTAATCTTGGTTCCCTTGTAGAAAACCGAGGTATTTTTGGAATAAATGGTAATGCCCCGTTCCTGCTCTAAGGCATTAGAATCCATACTCACTGTATCATCAGTAACCATACCGGTTTGACGCATTAAAGCATCAGTCAAAGAAGTTTTGCCATGATCAACATGGGCAATAATAGCGATATTTCTGATTTCCATTCTTTCCTCCTCTTTTGGACATAATAAACAAGTAGGGGCGGTTTGTGAACCGCCCCCCTATAATGAATATTATACATTACAATGTTCTGTAAGTCAAGAGAAAAAACAAATGTTACAAAAACGGTTGACAGGATGAGATATATGGGGTATAATTATACTTAAGACGAGGTAAATTTAATATGATGTATTTAAGCAACAAATTAAGCCTATTGATTTGCAGTTTAGCAATTATATTCTTATCCTGTGGCTGTAACCACATTCCTCAAAAAAATACAATAGTCATTCCTTTTACCAGAGGTGGTACCTCAATCTCTGTACCCTTATTTACCAATGAAAGTCATCAATATGGGCTTGAAGAGATATTTACTAATCTGTTTATTAAGGAATTTGTTTATGATGGCAGATTTCAGATAGTAAATACTCAACCATCAGATATAATAGTTAAGGGAAGGGTACTCATCTATGAAAAGTCTCCTGTTTCTTATAATAAATATAATATTGATAGATACAGGCTTTTCATACAGATAGAAATGATTGTGCTGAATCATTCAAACGAGATAATTTGGAAGAAAGTAATTGGAGACTTTGTTGATTTTATCCCCTCATCATCAACCCTCATAACTAAAGGGTTTGTGGCTAAGGAAGAAGATACAGTTATCCATGAACTTTGTCAACGAATATGCTCTCAGGCAGTTGCAGAGATAATATTGGCTAATCGTAACTACTCACCACAAAGGCACGAAGACACAAAAAGTTGATAAGTTGAATAGTTGATGGGTTGATAAGTGGATGAATTGATAGGGAAAACCGGGGACAGCGCCCGTTTTTCTTGACAAGAGAAGATTTATATGGTAATATTTATTTATTATGGCAAGAATGGCAAGAATTATCGTACCAAACATACCGCATCATCTTACTC
>MNYI01000210.1 GCA_001873945.1 Candidatus Desantisbacteria bacterium CG2_30_40_21 | reverse complement strand
CAATAGTGTACTATTGCGAACCTGAACAACACAGCTATCGTTGATTAAGACCAGCGAAAAACGCAATTTATGCCCCGCTTGAGTATACATATTTGATTATGTGATAACTTTTGCAAGCTCTGCTCGTAAGGACATTGAATGTCTTGATGAAAAATTAGTCAATCGGATATTTCCAAGGATAGAAGCACTATCAAGAAACCCTCGCCCTTCAGGTTGTCGAAAATTGGTAGGGGATAAATATCTTTGGAGGATTAGAATCGGCGATTATCGTGTAGTGTATGCGGTTTATGACGATAAAAAGATAGTAGACATCATAGCTGTAAGCCATAGAAAAGATGTATATAATTAAAACAAGATATGTTATCTTGTCTAAGGGTCTGTCTCAAAATAACTGTTACGGTCGGTTGCCACTTCATCCTGCCCAGTGGCGTTACGAAACTGTAGGCAATAGTCTACTATGTTTGGAGCAAGGCATCCGTGATGCCGTTTTGTTTGGCAACAGCGTTACGAGATTGTAGGCAATAGTCTATTATTGCCTTAAGTCTCGTGCCTTGCTGGAGGAGGCGAATTAGCAATCTCGGTGTGACACATTTATTTTGAGACAGACCCTAATATTCATGGAGAACTATAAAAATGAAATATGAAAATGTTCTTGATGTTATGACCCGTGGGTGGGGTAATATCTGTTCATCTGGATGACTTGGTACGCATTGTAGCCCAAACATTGAACCAAAACAGGATACATGCTGTATCTGTTGTAACAAAGGATGGAGCGGTAGTCGGGGTAATCTCTGAGATAGATGTTATTGGTGCTATTGATGAAGATATAGACACCCTGAAGGCAGAGGATATTATGTGTTCTTCTTGTATTCGAACCATTACCCCGCAAAGCCCATTGATAGAGGCAGCAAAGATGATGCGAGAGATAAAATGTCATCGATTGTTGATCATGGGTGAAGACGCAAAGGATGATGTGGCTGTAGGGGTATTGTCTGCAAGTGATATTGTGGCTGAAATGGCTAAGAATAACTAACGATTAATTGGAGGTATCAGAGCATGTCAAAGATTATTGCATCAGCAGCCATCAGGGGAGCGTACAAGTTGGTTGACCGGGCTGAAAATGAGATTAAGGTAGCAGTGGGAAAATTTGGTAAGGATAAAAAGATTGAGTTTCCTAATACAGACTATTATTTGCCCATTATCTATGGGATAACCGGAATAGCTGTAAAAAAATTAGGAGACATGGGTGAGGTGCTTAATATAGCCAAAGGGCTTTTGCCGCCGCATCCGTCAGATAGCACATGGCTGCCTTATTTGGGAGGAACATTAGATGCCGGCATGGCAACGCTATTTGCTGAAGAGATGATTGAGGCATTAAAGTATCTTGAGGAGCCTTGTCCTTATCTGATTGCCCCATCACCAAGTGAGGAACACCTCTGGATTGGTGCGGCAGATGATAAGATATTGAGAGAGAGAGGGATTGAGTTTGTGGATGGTACTGCCCCTGGCTTTGCGGCTTGTGTTGGTTCCTTGCCAGATGCAGAGACAGCGGTGAAGATTGCTCAGGAGCTTCAGGAGAAAAGCCTCTATGTCTTTATGTGTGCTGAACATAATGGCAAGGGCATGGCGGAACAATTGAAAGAAAAAAATGTCCAGATGGGGTGGGAAACAAGGCTTGTGCCATTTGGCTCAGATATTACAGCCGCGGTCTTTGCTCTTGGATTTGCTGCCCGGGCAGCCATGTCTTTTGGTGGAGTAAAACCAGGAGACTTTAGAAGAATATTGATGTATAATCGTCATCGAGTCTTTGCCTTTGTCCTTGCCCTTGGTGAGGTTACGGATGAATGGTATGCCACGGCTGCCGGTGCTATTAACTACGGTTTTCCAGTGATTGCTGATACGGATATACCTGCTATTCTACCAAGAGGGATATGTCTTTATGAACATGTGGTACCAAATATCTCACACTCAGAGATAGTAGCAAAGGCTTTGGAGGTCAGGGGGTTAAAGGTTGTTCATGCCCGAATAGATATACCGGTATCTTATGCCCCTGCCTTTGAGGGTGAACGAATCAAGAAAGATGATGTTTTTGTAGAGATGTGTGAGGGCAGGCTCAAAAAGCCTTCCTTTGAATTTGTAACCATGAAACCGTCCAAAGAGGTAGAGGATGGCAGGGTAGAGATCATTGGCCCAGATCTTGATGAGGTAAAAGAGGGTGAAACTTTGGCATTGGGGATTGTGGTTGAGGTGGCTGGTGCCAGATTCCAGAAGGATTTTGAACCTATTCTGGAGCGGCAGATACATAAGTTTATCAACGAGGCACAGGGTATCTGGCATATGGGGCAACGAAATATCAATTGGGTGAGAATTAGCAAGGCTGCCTTTGAAAAAGGGTTTCGTTTGCGGCATTTTGGCAACATTCTTCATGCCAAGCTTCATGAGGGATACTCTGGAATTGTAGACAGGATACAGGTGAAGATTTATACGGATGAGGAAAAGGCAAGAGAATTATTGATTGTAGCCAAGAATTCCTATGTAGAAAGGGATGAGAGAACCGCTGGCATGACAGATGAGGGTGTGGATATATTTTATTCATGTGCCCTTTGTCAATCCTTTGCCCCGACCCATGTTTGTATTGTTACCCCGGAAAGACCGGGGCTATGCGGGGCATATAGTTGGCTTGATTGCAAGGCATCCTATGAAATAGACCCTTATGGAGCCAATAAACCCATCAAAAAGGGTGAGGTAATTGATGAAAGAAAAGGGGCGTGGAAGGGAATAAATGAGGCTATAGTGTCGTTTTCTCAAGGCAAAATAGCTCAAATGAATGCCTACACCATGCTGGAAGATCCCATGACTTCGTGTGGTTGTTTCGAGTCGATCTCCTGCTTATTACCCCTGTGCAATGGAATCATGACTGTGGATAGAGATTCAAGTATGTTAACCCCATGCGGGATGAAATTTTCCACACTCGCCGGATCTGTGGGTGGAGGATTACAGACACCGGGCTTTATAGGACATTCCAAGCTTTATATCACCAGCAAAAAATTCATCTCCGGTGATGGCGGACTCTTGAGGCTTACATGGTTACCCAAAAGCCTGAAGGAACAGCTTAGAGAGAAATTGGAAAAGGGTGCAAAGGAGTTGGGCGTGGAGGGTTTTGTGGATATGATTGCTGATGAAACTGTAGCTCTGACACAGGAAGAGGTATATGAGTATATGCAAAAGGTTGGACATCCAGCATTGAAGATGGAGCCAATAGTGTGATGGAATTACTTGAGGTAAATAGACTGTAGGTTACAGAGTTTGGAGCAAGGCATCCGTGATGCCGTTTTGTTTGGCAATGGCATTATGAGTCGTAAGGTATAGTCTACTATGCCTTACGACTCGTGCCTTGCATGATTACCTCACATTATCTCCTCCAATACCTCATCCTTCAAAAACGAAGAAAGTGGTGGTCTGGTTTCTTCATCAATACCGCTTACATATCCAAACAACTCAAAAGCATCTTTTGCTATCTTCATAGTGATAAGGCTTAACGGAATACCCACCGGACAGGCATTTTCACATGCTCTGCAATCCGTACACCTTCCAAATACATGCTGCATCCTGACCATTTGAAATTTTTTATTCTCTTCTGTTGATACCTTAGCGTTTAGATACTCCGGCATATTCCTCTGGGCAAAGCAATCCGGACAATAGCAAACCGGACAAGCCTGTCGACAGGCATAACACCGAAGGCATCTCTCAAATTCTCTATCCCAGAAGTTTCCCTTTTCTTTGGATGAGAGTTTCTCAAAATCCTCTACAGCCTTTGTGCCTTTGTGCCTTTGTGCCTTTGTGCCTTGATATTTATCATCACAACCAACACACCTCTCATCTATCTGCTCAATATCCCCCTTCCTTACCACCCCTTCACAAACAATGTCAATTATAACAACATTCTCCTTTGGTATCTGATGCTCCTTGATTAGCTCACGGATAGATTTGAGATCGCAAACCTTAGCCACAATTCCTATTTTAATCTTCCTATGTATTGGCAAATAAACAGCAAGATTATTTGTACAATACTTATTGATGATGAGTTTATCCACATCTTCAGGACTGTCTATAAACACAGGTCTCCCGTGAAGGTCATCATAACCCTTTTCATATCCAATAATTACATCAACGGTTTTCTCGGTTAATAAATTTCTTGCTATTTCCTGTAATTCTTTATTCATCTTCCTTCCAATCTCCTACCTCAGCTACAACCTTTTTAACCACCTCAGCAAACTTTTTCCCCTCAGAGGCAGAGACCCAACTGGCATGAAACCTTCTTTTGTCTATTCCAAAAAATTCTAATAAGCTCTTTAAGCTGGCATACCGCCTTCGCCAATAATAATTACCCTCTGTATAGTGGCAATCCCCTGGATGGCACCCTGAAACCAGAACACCATCAGCCCCATTATGGAATGCCTCAATAATGAGCATCGGATCCATTCTGCCCGTACATGGCATTCGAATAATCTTGATGTTTGCAGGATAGATAATCCGACTTAAGCCTGTAAAATCTGCACCAGCATAACTGCACCAGTTGCATAAAAAACCTATGATATTAACTTCAGTACATTTTGACATTTTTTATTTTATCACTTCCTTGATTTTATTAATCATCTCATTTGCTATATCTAAAGACTCTTTTATCTCTTTTCTGGGATATTCTATTGTCGGCCCTGGTGGATAACGCTCTTCAACATAATAGGCAGTAGTCTTTCTGGCAAAATCAAGATAGTATTCAAAATCAGGGAAAAAAGCCATTGCCTCTATAATTAATTCTTCCAAATCATGGGTCTTCTTAAGTCGCCAACCATTAAAGAGCAGAAAACCCTTTAAGTATTTCTCTGCTGCCTGATGAATAAGAACAGCAATGGTATCTGTATAATGTTCACTTTCAAAGAGAATTTCTGCACCATCAATATCATGTTCTGCCCTATCAAACCATTCCTTAGCAATCCTACCTCTATCTGGCATAAAGCACAACCCCTTTTTCTAATATCTCATTTACAAAATCATCACCCAAAGAAAGCCTATCTTTTACTTCTTTTGGTGTATAGACGAGTGGAGAAACGGCAACCTTTCTCTTTGGGTCATAAACCAATCTTTTGACCTCCACAAAACGCTCCCTTCTCTCTTTATCTGTCTGCTTAATGATAAATAGGTCTAAATCACTATCAGGAGAAGGTTCACCATAAGCATAAGAGCCAAATAGAATAATCTTTTCTGGCTGATATTCCTTTTTTATCTTTTCTACTGTCATTGAGATTATTCCTTTAATCTTTCTATCCCTTATCATCTTTTGTCTCCAAAAATCTCTGATACCCTACTATCGATTAACTTGTGAGCAAGCTTGTCCAGTGAATCAGGTTCAATCGTTTGTTATGTGGTGTTTCTTCAATAAACATCTCAATTATCCTTGAGTCAGTACCTTTATCTCTTCCATCATCTGTCTATTTGTAAACCCTTTCAAATCGATTGCCTTTGAATAACAGCTTCCTACACATGCCCCACACCCCTTGCAGACGCTTTCCAGTACCTTGGCCACATGCCGTAGATTTCCTCTGGTAACCTCTTTATCTTCCATCTCTATTGCCTTGTATGGGCAAACATTAAAGCATGTTTCACAGCCACTGCACAGGATTTGATTAACAATAGATATCATAGGTTCTACTTCCATTTTCTCTTTTGAAAGCAATCCTATTACCTTTGCAGCTGAGGCAGATGCTTGGGCTACGGTATCGGGTATATCCTTTGGACCCTGGCATGTTCCGGCTAAAAATACTCCGGATATTGCGGTCTCTACCGGTGCTAATTTTGGATGTAATTCATTATAAAATCCATACTGGTCATAGGAAACATGAAAAAGCTGGGCAAGATTTTTGGCATCCTTTTTGGGTTCTAATCCATTTGCCAGTACCACTAAATCTGCCTCAATCTCCACCTGTCTGCCACTCAGGGTATCAGCACCCTTGACAATAAGTTTATCCTTCTTTTCGTATATCCTTGACACCCTGCCTCTTAAATAGATAACACCATACTCATTTTGTGCCTTCTGAACAAACTCCTCGTATCCCTTTCCACCTGCCCTGATATCCATATAAAAAACGAAGGATTGGGTCTCCGGATAATGATCCCTGAGGAGCATTGCCTGTTTGGCAGTATACATGCAGCAAACCCTTGAGCAATAAGGTCTACACTTTGAATCATCCCTTGAGCCAACGCACTGAATGAATACTATTATTTTCGGGTCTTTGCCATCAGAGGGACGGCTAACATGTCCATCGGTAGGACCTGAGGAATTTATCAGCCTTTCAAATTGCAGGCTGGTAATCACATCCTTAAACTCGCCATAGCCATATTCTCCGTAATGGCTATGGTCATAAATATCAAACCCCGTAGCTATAACTATTGCCCCAAATTTTTCAGTAATAATCTCATCTTCCTGAGAATAATCTATGGCACCTGCTGGACAAACCTTCTCGCAAACCTTGCATTTTCCTGTCTGAAAATAGGTACAGGCAGTTTTATCAATCACCGGGATGTTAGGCACAGCCTGAGGAAATGGGGTGTAAATAGCCTTTCTTACCTCTAATCTCTCATTAAATTCTGATAACGCCTTTTTTGAGGGGCATTTTTGCGTACATATTCCACAGCCAATACATTTTGAGGCATTTATCAGCCGAGCCTTTTTTTTAATCGTTATATCAAAATTACCTATAACTCCGTGTACTTGGACAATCTCGCTATATGTCATCAAGGTAATATTTTTATTCTGGCTAGCTGCCACCATCTTGGGGGTCAGAATACAGGCAGAGCAATCAAGGGTTGGGAAGGTTTTATCCAACTGTGCCATTCTGCCGCCAATTGACGGCTCTTTTTCCACCAGAGTGACCAAAAAGCCAGCCTCAGCTATGTCAAGAGCAGCCTGAATACCGGCAATCCCACCACCTATAACCAATGCCCTTTTCTCTATAGGAACAAACATCTTTGATATGGGTTCATTCCTTCTTGCCTTAGCCACAGCCATTTCGATAAGCTTTATGGCTTTATCTGTAGCTGCCTCTTTATTATCGCTATGAACCCAGGAAACATGCTCACGAATATTGGCAATTTCAAGCATGTAGGGGTTTAATCCAGCTCGTTCAACCGTTGCCCTGAAAGTCCTCTCATGCATTCGTGGCGAACATGAGCCAACAACAACCCCAGTCAATGCCTGCTCTTTTATGGTGTTTATAATAAGATTCTGGCCTGGATCTGAACACATATACTTATAATCCATGGAAACCTGGACACCGGGCAGTGTCTTAGCAGCCTCAACCACTCGTTCAATCTCAACTACACCCGCAATATTAGAGCCGCAATGGCATATGAAAACACCTATTCTTGTCATAATTAGTAGTCCTTTGATATACTCAAGTGAGGCATAAATTGCGTTTTTCGCTGGTCTTAATCAACGATAGCTGCGTTGTTCAGGTGAGCAATAGTACACTATTGCTCACCTTGCGCGCCTTGCTCTCCTTGATTAATCCTCACCGAAAAATCGTAATTTATGCCCCACTTGAGTATAAATTGATAAAAAAGTTTGCCTGCCCAAAATCAGAGCAGATAAACAGTAGATAAACCACAAATTTGATGGTAGTATAATCTACCAAAAAACCGCAACTGGTTTTGGGACAGATACAGCAATTGGTTACAGCAAATGTTCTAAGTCTGCTAAATCTTTGTGTCTTCCGCTTGCTTTCTTGTTTTTTTTAAGATCATCAATCGAAATAAAGTTAATAGGTATCTCCTCAATATTAATCACTTCTCGTCGAGAGTAGCATTCTGAAAAATCTACCCCAGAGGCTCCTGTGATAACTTCAATACATACAGGTGGATTCCCCATTCTAATGATTTTATCTTTTTCCAGAAACAATTCTTCTGTGATCTTATTGGCAGGCATACCAAAGTCACAGAATACCTTCTTGATTTTTCGCGCATTGTCTGGATCGACAGCTATCCAGATATCCATATCACCGGTTGCCCGCGGATAACCATGATAACCAACAGCATATCCGCCGACCATCAAATACTTAACATTTTGTGAGTTCAGAAGTTTCAAGAAATCTCTGAAGTCTGGATGTAGTATTATTTTGTCCATATATCATCCTCCGATTTAACTCTATCGCCGATATGCGTTCCTGAGCATTTTTTGTAAGCCAAAAGGTTTTTTCGTCGTCTGCATTATCAAGAGAATCAACTGATAACACTTTTTTGTCGAGTTGTGGCAATTTATACATTTATCTCGTCTCCTCGTATAATATATTATTTTGGGGTAACTACTCAGCTATCAAGAGATAACTACGAAAAACGCAAAAAACGCGAAAAATTCTGATCCACAAATTCCTTCTGATTATTAATTTTCGCTGTTTTTCGCGTATTTCGTAGTTTTTTCTGTCCAATATAGCTACAAGTAGTTACTGTGAACCTTTGTTTCTTTGTGTCTTGAGTGGTAAATTCCTTTACCTGAGTAATTGCCTGTTGCGAATA
>MNYI01000094.1 GCA_001873945.1 Candidatus Desantisbacteria bacterium CG2_30_40_21 | reverse complement strand
ACAAGCTGACGGAATGCAAATTTTTATAAATTCACAGAATAATGCTTCAAATTTCCAAAAATCTGCGTTCAGCCACATTCAAATAAGAGATTTGCCCTTCGATTTTCCTCTGTGTCTCCGTGTCTCCGTGGTGAGTTGTTATGTGTTTATGCGGTAAAAATGTCATAATTAGAATTGCTGCATGTACTTGAGAATTGACGCGATACTAATCATGATTTGTCCCCATTTATTTTCATAAATACCCTCATATCCTCTGGTAATGGTGCAATAAATTGCATATATTCCCCTGTTTCAGGATGGGATATGCCAAGTATATGGGCATGAAGTGCCTGTCTGGGAAAAGGGGTAGCGCCTCTGGCAGATGGTTTTGATGGGCAATATCGTTTATCCCCTACAATCGGGTAGCCAATAAACTTGAGATGAACACGAATCTGGTGTGTTCTGCCAGTATATATTCTGACCCTCAACAAAGTATATTCCTGATTAATTCTTTTTTCCACATGGTAATTAGTAATTGCTGGCCGACTAAGCCGTCCCCTGATCTGCATCCCTGTTCCACCATCTTTGGGTCGTCCAATAGGTTCATCAATAGTTGCTTCATCCTTCTTGACACACCCATGGACTATGGCCAGGTATTCCTTGAATATCTTACGGTCGTGAAATTGGCCTGCAAGATGCCAGTATGCCTTATCTGTTTTTGCCACCACCATTACCCCTGTCGTTTCTTTGTCTAAACGATGAACAATGCCCGGTCTAAGCGGTAAGCCTATCTGACATAGATTGGTATGAGCTAATAAGGCATTAACCAAGGTGTTAGTTGTTATCTTATGTGTTGGGTGTGTAATCATTCCAGCCGGCTTGTTGACAACAATTATCTGGCTATCTTCATAAATAATATCAATTGGCAAGTTTTCTGGGACAATAGAAGATTCCTTCTCCTCTGGCAATTCCACGATCAAACAATCTCCTTTTTTTATCTTGTAATTTGCCTTTGTAGGAATATTCCCATGGAGTGTTTTTCTGGTTACCCTTCCCTCATCTATCACCCCCTGTACAAACGCACGAGATACCTTGAGATACGAGGCAAGAAAGGTGTCTATTCTTTGATTGGCATTGTTGTCGGGAATAAATATCTTCACTATTCCACCATTACATTGTTTTTCCACCCCCTAACCTCCGCATATGGTGTTTTAAGAGGTAATGCCCATCAAATGTGGTAGGCAAAGCCTCCGTCATTCAACTGTTACGGTGAATTCTCCCTAAAACTTAAACTGCACATTAGCACTCCATTTATAGTTATAATAATCCTTATTCTCCTCAAGTCCATTATGAGTATAGCCGATTTCAAATGACATGGATGAGGTGGTATTCTTTTGAAGTTCATAGTGATTGGTAATTTTGGTAAGAATATCCCACTTATGCTCACTTAGCTTATTATCAATCTCTTTATAGATAAAATTCATCCCTACAGTACATTCAGTATCAAGCTTTCGACTTAAGCTAAGCTTTCTACCGAGCATACTTACTGGTTTAGCACTACTCTCATTATATTTTAAGCTCAATTTAGGGCTTATCGTTTGTGTATAATCTTTTAATCCATTTGGCTTGTTGCTTGTTGTATTATTCCAATCCATATTAAAGGTAGAATCTATTTTTCTTCCAATGAGCCGACGGGAGCATAGGTTTGAATTAACTGTGAGATTATCTGTTATTTTTATCGGTGTCTGGCTCATATCCTTTGCATGGGACATTATTATCTTGGTGCCAACGGTTGTAGATGAGCCAAAATATTTGATATGCCTATGTAAAAACTGTGGTAAAATCTGGCTCATATTTGTAACTGTATTTGAAGCCGCACATTGCACAGCCTGAATCATATCCATAGACATATCCATGGTATATGTTGTATTATCCGTTAAGGATGGATTACCTACCCCAACTTGACTCTTTCCCTCAGAATAGACATACTCTACAGAGCTTCTCGTTAATGGTTTCCATATTGACCAATTGCTTGTCAAATTAAATTTTCTGGTTATTGAGGAGTTGGGTCTGGTTGTACCTGATCCAAACAGCATGGTTGGTGCCCCCTCCTTTGCCTCTATCCCTTTCCAGAGCCTATCCTTATAGTAATCCTTATATGCCATGGATATGCCGTCAAGGATAGAAACACCCTCATCTACGCTGTTATAATTGGCATTTACTATAACCTCAAATCCAGACTTCATAGTCACCATATTCACGAGCTTATACTTCCAGTTTGGCTTTTTCCCTGTCGTGCCTACAGGTTTGATCCACTCCTTTGGATTAATCTCCCCATTAATAACAAAACGATTGCTGGTGACCAGATCCTTTAATCTTTTTCCAGGCTCACCTTTACGGAAATTGCTTTCATCAAAATGTATTTCCGTCTCCAACTTTGGTGAGATACCCGGGATAGCATTGTATTTTACATCCTTTATGCTTACCCCAAATTTCCGTCCATCCAATTGATAGGCAACGGCTGACTCTGTCCCCACCTTAATAAGCTGCTTGCGGGTTTGACTTAAGGCTATATCAGATTTTCCAGAAAGGATAATCTTCCCAGGGGTATTATCCTTATTTTTTTGTCGCAATGGGACAAAATCTATGCCTAATTTACAATCATCGGTTAGATAAGTCTCCTCCTTATTTTTTATTTTTTCAAGGGGATATGCCTCATTATTAAATGTCCGTTTATAGTTGTATGCAGGCGACAAAATAAGGGAATCCCCGGTTGGTATAATCTTCAAAAACCTCTTTGGGAATGTCCACTTATAATTTACATCACCTGACAGGGTATATGAATCCTTAACGGATGTATCATCCTGCCGCTTAGAATCAATCCCCTTATCGCTATAATTGGCATTAACGGTTAATGGACTGATTTTATTCTTCAGATATGAAGAAACAGCCCCTGTGCCAAATAGCTTGATGCTGCCCGGATCTTTCAGGCTAACCCCCAGTCGTTGCGATATGGTTGTTCTTGACCCAAAGTCTGACCTTAAAATATCATTAATCTTGGTTGGGTCTGTCTGCTCAATTTTTTTCTCATAGGAACAGGTAATCGGCAATATCCTTATTCGATTAAAGCTAAGTGTCACGGAATCAGAGATAGTCTCATTGGAACCGGGTCTATCATCGGTTATTCTCTGAAAATCACTTCCAATATTTTGATTGCTCCAGCCAATATTTCCCCATCCCGGATATGCAGCATTAACAGATATTCGTCTGGCATCACCTGCTACTGGTTCTGCCCCTGAAAGATGGATCTCATTTACCAGAATCTTTCCATTGATTAATGTTGTTCCCTCATTCCGTATACCCATTGCCAGCCATTGGATATTGGTCAATTCAGGATTGCCAAGAATTCTAGTAACTTTCCGATGCTCTTCAAACAGGCTGGTTGCAGTTGCATAATTAAAAGCCGTAGTTTTAGTCCCCTTAATAAGTTCAACCATCTTGTTCTTTAATTCAAGGATGCTCAATTCTATCTTTTTCCAACTATCATCTTGAGGCAAGAGAAAGGCATATTCAATATAATTATTCTCATCAATTCCCATCTTTATAAAGAATGTCCCTGTACCATTTTCTTCATTTTTCAGCCAGAAGTTGAGATTTTTATAATAATTATAGTTTTGCTGTCTGAATTTACGAAAGACAAATCCGGCTGGCGTTATTGTCCCACTCCCCCCAGAGATACCATATTTTATCACCATAGCCTCTTCTCGAACAATCTGTTTATTTGGATACAAATTATCAAAGCCCTGCTCGTTTTTAATAGATTGATATTGCGGATCATCCTGTGAATTCAAAGAGCTGACTGTAATGGTTGCCGTATCTGTAGTTGTAGTAACCGACCCCTTGCTCCATCTACTCTTTATTAAAGAAATATCACCAATACATACTTGTCCAGAGGTAGTGGTTGTCCCCTCAAGCCTTATCCTTATATGCTTGATCAATTCCCAGTTTGGTTGACCATCACCGGTAACTGCATTCTGTAATGGGAGTATATATCGACAAAACCCATTCAATCCCATTCCCTGGGTAGTGTCTGTTGCCTTATCAAGATTAAGGGTAAAGTAATGATTCTGCGTGCTTAATTGTCCATCCCCATCTAAGTCCTCAGTATCAATCTTACGGTTATTTGCCCCAACCCTAATCGTTTCCGTTCCAAGCTGAAACTCCCAACCAATATCTTCACCCTTATCCAGCAGCACATTTTTATTTTTATCCTCGGTCATAGGCACTGTACCTGTACCATCTGCATCCTCAGAGACAATGCCAAGGTCAACAGATATTTTCACAGTCCCAGCACCCTTTATCCAGAGTTCCATATCTGCATACTCCCTCATATCTATTGACCCTGCCCCTCGGGAAAGGGGGCTGACAACAGAGACACACCATGTACCATTATGTGTTGGGGCATAATCAAGATATAAAACCTCTTCCGTTTGTTTCTCTTCATTCGCTTTATCCTTCCATCTAATCTCCTCTTTTTTGCTATACGGACCAATAAAAGGACCCTTATCACCCTCTACCTTTTCTGAGTTTGGCTTTAACATTATCCGTGTGCTTCCTGTTCCTGTCGGTAGGCTGCCAATCTGCCAGTTATCCTCATAGGTGGAAGCCCGCATCGTTTCCTTAACCCCCTCCATAGAATCAATCAAGGCATAGCCAAATGTATTCACGAACAATCTGGATGCAGCCAATTCTCCCTCAAGGGAAAGAGAAAACGGCAGGGGTTTTTTCATCTTGAATGCCTTATTTGCCAGAGCCGTAAGATTAACAGCCGTATCTACCCCAAAGACCTGAAGGCTTTCAGGTGAAGCACCAATCTTTGGAATATCCGCAGAGCCTGATGCCCCATTGTAGATAAGGGTTGAACCAAAATGAAAGTTGTTATTTGGCTTATACTGCATTCTGGCACCAACAAGATTTTTTTGTTGTTCTGCACCAAAAGAGGCATATTCATACTCTGCCCTGATATCAGCATTATCCGGCGGTTTTGTAAAGAATGTCAGAAATCCTGAGCTATAATCAACCATATAATCTATGCCCCTGGTCATTTTCACCCCATTAACAAATATCTGCTCACTATTTTCAACAATATTCCATCCCTGAAGCATATAAGCATCCCTTCCAGAGGTTTTATAGCTTAATTTAATATTATAGGTTGGCTGTGTGCTAATAGCTGTTTTATCAGGAATGGATTTATACATCTCTATGGCTGAATATTTGCTTAATGTTTGTGTAGCCATGGCTGTGGCTGTAGCATTCAGGAATTCATTCACATTGCTTCCAGCATCTATCAGATTAAATGGGGTATCATCCGGAAAGATGAGGAGTTTTCGATTATAATCAATAAAAGCAGGCTCTATGTAACCATCAGCATTATTATCCAATCCAAAGAGGCGAGCATAGGATGTATTTGTTCCACCCTCATTAAAAAAACTCCTGCCTTGTTTATCAACTATCTCTACTCCAATCTCACCTGATTGAAGGCCACTGAGACTATATATATTCCTGCACTCAAAAATATCATAGTTGCCTCCTTCAAAAAGGTCGCTTCGAGGCTTTATCATCCAGACAAATCCTGGATTTTCAGGATTCATGCTATAGCTTCCAGTACCAGGATATGTTTCGCTGCCATAGGTAAAAACAACACCAAGGCAATATGATTCGCTTATGCTTCGATTAATGGTTAATATTCCATTTTCGTCAATGGTATAATCCTTTTGATTCATCAATCGTTCAAACTTGGTCAAATTATCATTTATCGTCCTTGTCCCAATAGTAACGGTTGCAGTAGCCGTGATATTTCTTTGCACATCATTATTATTACGGTTATCCATATAAACCCCATGGATAGTAATGGTTTTTTTCCCTTTTACCTGAGGGATAAGCTGATAATACTTATACCTATTGTATGAGGTATGGGTTAATTCTACAGCCTTACGATCCTTTTTACTCAAAACTTGAGTAGCTGACTTCCCCTTTGTTTTTGACATAATCATAGCCACATCATACTGGTTTTTATACTTGCCCTTCACCCGTATTCCAAATAATTGTTTATTAGCACTAATAAGTGTAGCCTTTGGGTCTGAGATTTCGGACAAGTTTACATCACCAAAGCTTACATCAGAGATAGCTGCTGCTGGATCCTTATAATCTATATTTACGGTTCTCTTTTCCTGTCCATTCGTATCGTTGTAATCTACATTTACAGTTATTTTATCCTGAACCACACCATTTAGTTTAACATTCAGCGTTTGATTAATGCCAAAGCCAGTAGAGGCTATAGGCGGAGCCTCTTTTTTATCCCTCCTTGCCTTATCAAGATAGGCAGCACTACCAAAGTTAGTTGTAATAGATTTATTCCCACTGATAGTTAATTTAGCAACAGAAAAATCATGGGTTATCCCCTTGCCAGGTTCAATATTAAATAATTCTTTTTTCTTTTCAAGGTTTTCATCCTGAGGACCCTTTAATTTATCGAGCAATTTATACAATACCCCTGTCTGAGATGCTATTCTCTTTGGTTTTTCCTGCACGGGCTTTTGTACTATGGAAACTGTCCCTGCCAGAGGCAATTTCTCTGGCAAAGGCACTACCTCACTTGAAGGTTTTTTTGCAGCAGGGACAATCTTCTTCTTAAACCCCGGCAATTTCAACCTCTTAAGGATATTCTTTGAAACATCCATAAATTTCGCAGTTTGTGTCCCTTGCCCTGTAGTCTCTGTGCCTTTCTGCATACTCTCCCCTGGCACCTCCTCCACATTCGGTTTAATCCCATCAACCTCAGGCACATCCTGTATCGCATCTGGTTGTTCTTCCTGTTTAACATTTTTTGCCTTATCCCTTAATCTTTGAAGCTCATTCTCTATTCGTCTCTTTTCCTCATCAAATCGTTTTCTTTCCTCTTGAATAATCCTTTCCTTTAATCTCTTTGTTTCTTCTGTATCCTGTCCAATCTCTTCCGTGCCTACTGCCTCTTGCTTAGAGGGAGCAGGGACAAGACCTGCCCCTACAAATTCATCCATCTGCTGTTCTGCCTTTTCCACCTGACTCCTTGTCTCTTCCCATTTCTCCTTATTTATCTCCAGTTTAGGCTGATAAGATATTGTCTCTGAAATGGAAGGGATGAGTACGGTTTCCTTTGGCAACTCTTTCTTTTTTTCCGCACTTATAGGTTTTACCAAACTTTCTGCATCATTTCGCAAGGTTTGAAAGGGCATGGTTGTCGATTCTTTTTTAACAGGAGTGACAGAAACGGTTGCAGGTTTTAAGGGAAGTGGTTTGAGTATTTCTGTATCTATGGATAATTCTGGTAAAGAAAGTTGCAGCCCTTCTTCAGCAGAACAATCCGGACAAAATATTATCAGACAAAGAATAAAAGCCAATACTATTGATTGTTGTTGATTCATGAAATACACCTTGATTGCAATTACTATACTCAAGTGGGGCATAAATTGCGTTTTTCGCTGGTCTTAATCAACGATAGCTGTGTTGTTCAGGTGAGCAATAGTACACTATTGCTCACCTTCACGCCTTGCTCTCCTTGATTAATCCTCACCGAAAAAATCGCAATTTATGCCCCACTTGAGT
>MNYI01000121.1 GCA_001873945.1 Candidatus Desantisbacteria bacterium CG2_30_40_21 | reverse complement strand
TTCAAGCACCGTTTCAGCCATTTTTCTTCTCACCTCCTATAAAGTTATACTCAAGTGGGGCATAAATTGCGTTTTTTTCTGTGAGAATTAATCAAGGAGAGCAAGGCGTGAAGGTGAGCAATAGTGTACTATTGCGAACCTGAACAACACAGCTATCGTTGATTAAGACCAGCGAAAAACGCAATTTATGCCCCACTTGAGTATAAGTAAGCGTTCAGCTATTAGCTATCAGCTTACTGGTATCTACTTCCGCATTCTCATTTCCGCATTATCCCAAGCTACATTACCATGCCGCCATCTACCACCATTACCTGTCCGGTAATAAACGACGCTGCATCACTCACAAGAAATGCCACAGTATTTGCCACATCCTGAGGCGTACCAAGCCTGCCAAGCGGGATATTAGCCAGTAGCTTTTCCCGTATCTCTGGTGCAAGCACCTTGGTCATATCTGTTTCAATAAAGCCCGGGGCAATCGCATTTACGGTTATCCCTCTTGAGGCAATCTCTTTTGCCACAGATTTTGTCAGACCAATTATCCCTGCCTTTGAAGCCGCATAGTTTGCCTGTCCAACATTACCAATTATTCCGATGATAGAGGCAATGTTAACTATTCGTCCAGATCGTTGTTTTAACATTACCCTAACTACTTCTCTGGTACAATTAAATGTGCCAGTAAGATTAATATCTATGACTCGCTGCCAATCCTCATCCTTCATCCGCATGAGCAAGCCATCCTTAGTTATGCCGGCATTATTTACAAGTATATCAATCTTTCCAAATTTGTCAAGTATCTTTTTTATCATTGCCTGTACAGATTCAATCTTTGAGACATCAACCTCAATGGGCAGAGCATCTTTATGGAACATCTCTCCTAACTGGCCGGCTGTTTCCTGTGCCTGTTCAATATTTACATCAGCCACAATAATCTCTGTCCCCATATCACCCAAGGTTTCACAAATAGTCCGACCAATTCCACGAGCACTTCCGGTTACTATGGCAACCTTGCCCTCTAATTCATTGTTTGTGCAACACATAATTACCTCCTGTAATTAAAATAAATTGTTATCATGCAACTTTTTGCAGGGTATTCACAAACTCTCTGCCAGAAAGTGGAGAGGGTAAAAGTTTGGTATCCTGATGATAGAGCATTACTGTTTCTTCCACAATCTGGCATAACTCGTTAAAAACTTCCCGTTCATTATCTCCATGACAACCTCCATAGAAAAGCTCTGGACAACTCCCTACAAAGCACTCGTCTTCTTCTGACCACTCAATAAGCTTTATATATTTGGCCCCTTTACTCATTTTTTGCCTCCTCTATGGCAAGACGCACCGCCTTTTCTTGATAATGCTTTGCATCATCGCCTTCTTTTCCTGAAACGGTAATAGGCTTTATGCCGTTTGGATGGACAAAATTCCTATGGTCCCCTTTGCCTCCCCTGTCAACAAAACCTGCTTTTTCCAAAATTTTTATGAGATCTCTGACCTTCTTTGGCATTCCTTGTCCTTTTTCACTTAAGCTCCTGCACATTCCCCACATTCATTATCGTAACCCCAGAATCAATCCGCTTAATCAGCCCGCTCAACACCTTTCCCGGCCCTATCTCAATAAATGTATCAACACCTTGCTCAATCATATATCTTATTGATGTCTCCCACAATACCGAGTGGTTTACCTGTTTCACAAGGCAATCCTTCAACTCGCTTTCTACTTTTCTGGGTGAGGCATCCACATTAACTACCACTGGGCAAATAACATTCCGTATCTTGATACCCTCCAGCACCTGTTGCAACTGTTCTGACGCCTTATTCATCAAGCTTGAATGAAATCCACCGCTGACCGCTAATCTTACCACTCGTTTTGCCCCTGCTTCCTTGCACAACTCCATACCCGTATCAATAGCATCATTTGTTCCGGTAATCACTATTTGTCCCGGGCAATTAAGATTGGCTATCTCCAGTACGCCCCTTGTCTCTGCCATAGCACTCTGACAAACCATAGCCGCTGCCTCTCTCTCCAATCCTAAAACAGCAGCCATTCCCCCCGGATATTCAATGGATGCCTGATGCATAAACATGGCACGCTTTTGGACAACTCTGAAGGCATCATCCATATCAAAGGCACCAGCACACACCATGGCCGTATATTCACCCAAACTATGACCAGCTACAAAGGCAGGCAAAATACCTGCCTGCGACTCAAACACCCTTAAACAAGCAAGGCTTGTGGCTAAGACAGCCAACTGACAATGCTTCGTGCTGGATAACTCCTCAATTGGTCCGTTAAAGCACAAGGATGAAATATTCTCGCCAGTAATTGCATCTACCTTAGAAAAGACCTTCCTCGCAACCTCAAAACTATCAAACAAGTCCTTAGCCATGCCAATATATTGCGACCCCTGTCCGGGGAAAACAAATGCTGTTTTCATCCAATCTCCTTCCCTCATCATACACTTTTCACTTTTCGTTTTTCACTTTTCACTTATCAGGACACCGCCCCATCGTATCACCGTTGCCCCCCAGGTAAGTCCACCACCAAAGGCAACAATTACAACAATATCACCATCTGCTACCCTGCCTTGCCGGACAGCTTCATCAAGAGCAATAATGGTTGAGCCCGCAGAGACATTGCCATATTTTTGAAGGTTAACAAATATCCTTTCTGAAGGGATATTTAATCTTTTTCCCATTGCCTCAATGATACGGATATTTGCCTGATGTGGTATGAGCAATGAAACAGCTTCTTGCGATATTCCGGCATTATTCAACACTTTTTCCACAGCCTCTATCATGGTATTGACCGCAACCTTAAATACCTCCCGTCCACTCATACGGATACAACCACCAGCAGGTAAATCAAGCATAGAGGCAAGTCTTCCATCTGCACCAAGGCTTGTGGATAATATACCATAATTATCTGCAACAGGTTGCAAGACAGCAGCCCCAGCCCCATCTCCAAACAAAACACAGGTATTTCTATCTGTCCAATCAAGCACCCTTGACATTACCTCTGTCCCAACAATCAATGCTGTTTTATAGGTAGAGGTAGCGATAAACTGACGGCCTGTTTCTAAGGCGTATGAAAAACCAGTACAGGCTGCCGAGATATCAAAACATGCAGCACGGGATGCACCGATTTTATTTTGAATAAAGCATGCTGTAGATGGAAAGGTCATATCAGGTGTAGAGGTAGCTACAATAATTAAATCTATCTCCTCCGGATTGATCCCAGCAGACTGTAAGGCTGCAAGGGATGCAGGTACACCCAGATCAGAGGCTGTTGTTTCTGGTGAAGAAATCCGCCTCTCACAAATGCCTGTTCTTTCAATAATCCACTGGTTTGAGGTATCCACCATCTTTTCTATGTCAATGTTTGTTAATATCGAAGGTGGGACAAAACTCCCGGTACCAACTATTCCTACAGAGCGTATGGCAATCACACTCACAACCCTCCTGTTTATCTTAAGTTGATAGGTTGATAGGTTGATGGGTTGAATGAATACAAATCCATCAACTCATCAACCTATCAACTAAATCCATCAACTCATCAACCTATCAACTTAATTCAGCCTTCTGTCCTTCTGCCTGAATCACCATTTCCTCAATATGCCTGTTCACATCATGTCTGATAAATTCAGCTGCTACCCGTATCCCATTTTTAATTGCTTTGGCTGAGGATGAACCATGGCAGATAATGGAGACCCCATTTACCCCAAGCAAAGGGGCACCGCCATACTCTGAATAATCTACTAATTTCTTAAACCTCTCGAATGCAGGCATGGAAAGCCAAGCACCAAGTTTAAGGATAAGGGTAGAAGATAGCTCTCTCTTTAAGAAGGTTAGTATCCCTTCTGCCAGACTTTCTCCAAATTTCAGGACAACATTGCCTACAAATCCATCACAAACCACAACATCAAATTTTCCGTTAACAATATCCCTACCCTCAGCATTACCGCAAAAATTAAGCGAGCTTGCTTTTAAGAGAGGAAAGGCACTTGCAGTAAGCTCATTCCCCTTAGATTCCTCTTCTCCGATACTCAATATTCCAATCCTTGGATTATTAATCCCAAGAATATACTGGCTATAGACCTGTCCCATTAATGCAAATTGTAACAATGATACAGGTTTGCAATCAACATTTGCCCCAACATCTAAAAGAAGCGTTACCCCGCCGCTAAAATTTGGTATAATAGATACAATAGCCGGCCGCAGGATACCCTTTAATCTTCCCACGCTCATCAACATTGATCCCATAACCGCACCGGTATTACCTGCTGAGACTGTAGCTTGTGCCCGTTTTTCTTTAACCAATCTGGCACAAACCATGATAGAGGAATCCTTTTTTGTCTTCAGGGCAATGCCGGGAGACTCCCCCATTTCAATAATCTCCGAGGCATTTTCTATGGAAATAAGGCTATGCCGGCACTTATGTTTTTTGATCTCTTCCTGGATAATTTTTTCCTTGCCAACCAGAATTATTTCTACATCATTTAATTCGCTAATAGCCTCAACCACACCAGCTACTATTGCCTCAGGGGCATGGTCCCCCCCCATGGCATCAACAGCTATTTGCATATATTAATTTCTCCTACAATTAATTGCGACACTGAAAATCTCCACCCCCTGCCTTCGTTAGCAGGGAATATATCGTAGCACAGACATTCCTGTCTGTGATTCAGACCATTTGTCGAGGAACAAATGAAGAAACACAGACAAGAATGTCTGTGCTACGATATATTCCCTGCACTACTCTTTTCCCTCTTTCATCCTTACCACTATGCGTCCCTTGTAAGAACCACATGACGGACATGCTTGATGAGACTGTTTAGGTTTGGTACATTCAGGACAAGCAGAAATATCAGGGGCTGTCAACTTCCAGTTTGCTCTTCTCTTATCCCTTCTTGCTTTTGAATGTTTTCTTTTTGGATTAGGCATCTTTTTCCTCCTATAATTTGTAAGCGTTCAGCTATCAACTGTCAGCTGATAGCCGATAACTGATAGCTGAAAACTTACCCTCTCCCTCAAGTATTTGTGGAGATACACAACTGCATTTTTTAATATTAAGATTCTGCCCACATTGTGAACACAATCCCTTACATTCCTCATGACAACGAGGCATCATAGGCACGGCTAATACCAATTGAGCACAATATTCCTCAAGTATATTCAGGGTATTTCCTGTATAATTATTGACATAAATATCATCCGTTGTGATTTCAAGGCTGCCAGGCTCATCATTTCCCTTTATTGCCGGAAGATAATCAACAATAAAATCCTTTTCCACTGGATAATCAAATAATGAAAGACAATGGCAACATTCAAGTTGTATCTCTGCCCTCAACCAGCCTGACAATTCAATCCGGCCATGTCCCATTCCCTCTAATTCCACATGAAAATCTATTGGTTTTTGTATCAATAAATTGACATCCCTTAATAACAAGGCAACCTGTTTTTCTTCAGGGTCTATTTGTCCTGATATGGCTATCTCTTTTTCTGCTATTTCACTTATATCAATATTAGCTAGCGACAACATTATTCTTCCCGCCTCTGGTAATGAAATATTTCTTCCGTCTTAAAGAAGAATGTAATCTCTTTACTTGCAGACTCAAGTGAATCAGAGGCATGGACAACATTCATCAGACCATTTATTGCATACTTGTTTCTAATAGTTCCAAATATAGCATTCTTTGGGTCTGTTGCCCCAATCAACTCTCTTATCCGAAGCACTGCCTTTTTACCCTCAAGAACCATGCCTACAATCGGGGATGAAGACATATATCCGGTCAATCTTTCATAAAACTCTTTGCCTTGATGAACAGCATAAAATTTTTCAGCCTCTTCTACTGAGAGATGAAACATTTTCAAGGCAATAACATTAAACTTTTCACCTTCAAATCGTTTAATAATCTCTCCTATCAGCCCTCGCCATACACAATCAGGCTTCAGAATTACCAATGTCCTTTCCATTCTCAAACAAACCTCCTTATCACATTAGGAATATTTCGTAACTACTCACCGCAGAGACACAGTAGTGAGCATCTTCAGATGCGTTCAGTAGTGAATTGTGTCTCCGTGGTGAATAGCTACAAATATCTCTATCCCAACATCGTATCCCACATTGTTTTCCCCCTTGAATCAACCCCCACCCAGAGGGGGAAATCCTCAACACTTAATCGATAAACAGCCTCACAGCCGAGATCCTCAAAGGCAACTATTTCTACCTTTTTTATCCTTTGAGCAAGAAATGCTCCTGCTCCACCGACAGTAACAAAGTATATTGATTGATGATCCCTGATACTTCTTACTACATCCAACCCCCTTGGTCCCTTACCAATCATGCCAACCATACCTGCATCAAGCAATCTGGGGGTATATTTATCCATCCTTATGCTTGTAGTTGGTCCCGCAGCACCAGAATGGCCATTCTGCAACAATGGGGTCAGCCCTGTATAATACACTATTTGACCGCTAATGTCAAGTAGATTTTTTTCCTCTTTTCCCTTAGTCGGGCAATGACTGTCGTATAATTCTACTAATCTCTTATGAGCCGCATCCCTGAGAGTATAAACGACCCCACTCAGAAAGACTTTATCCCCTGCATTTAATGAAAGGATCGTTTCTTTATCTAATGGTGTATAAATTTTCTTTGGATTCACGCATAATCTCCTAATAAGTAAACGAAGCGTCTCGCTTCGTATTCTCAAACGAGCCGAGACGGCTCGTCTACTAAAGCACCCCTTCACTATGCCTATTCGCATAACAACAAAGGCTCACTGCCACAGGCAAACTGGCAATATGGGTAGCACATGTCTCTATATTCACTGTCAAGGCTGTAGGCGTTCCCCCAAGCCCTGCAGGTCCTATTCGCAGTTTATTGATCTTTTCCAACAATTTATGTTCAATCTCCGCGATATGATGCATGGGATGTGATTCCCCTATCAGACGCAACAGTGCTTTTTTTGCCAACAATGGGGCAACCTCAAAGCTCCCACCAATACCCACACCAATAATTAATGGTGGACAGGAAAAGGCTCCTACTTGCTTTATATGCATAACAATAGTACTGATTATTTCACTTATGCTATCTGTTGGCTTGAGCATCCAGAGGCTGCTCATGTTTTCTCCACCACATCCCTTTGGCATGACAATTAGCCTTAATGAATCGCCCTCAACTATTCTGGTATGAATCATGGCTGGTGTATTATCCCCTGTATTTTTCCGGATAACAGGGTCAGACACTACAGATTTACGAAGGTAAGCATCCTGATAAGCCCTTCTAACTCCATCATTTATAGCCTCTTCAATATATCCGTCCACAACCATTACATTCTGCCCTATCTCCAAAAAAACAACCACAATTCCTGTATCCTGACACACTGGCACTCTTGTTTGTTCAGCCAATTCTATATTTTCAATCAGGATATTAAGCACATCCTTCTGTCTGCCGGTAGAATGAATCAGGGCATTATCAAGACTCTGCTTGATATCCGCAGGCAGGGAACAATTAGCCTTAATACAAAGTTGGTAGATAAGTTCATTTATCTCGGACGCATGAATTGTTCGCATTTTTACCCCAGAATTATTAAATTTCAGTAACTACTCACCACAAAGGCACGAAGACACAAAAAGTTGATAAGTTGAATAGTTGATGGGTTGATAAGTGGCTGAATTGATAGGAAATGTTTATGAATTATGAATCTGTGTTCCTTTAACCTATAAACTCATCAACCTATCAACCTATCAACTTATGTGTTCTCCGTGGTAAATTCCTTTACCTG